>JAPPDN010000899.1 GCA_028824575.1 Candidatus Poribacteria bacterium
TGAACAGGTCGGTGTAGGGGATGTCCTACTTGTACGTCCCGGCGAAAGTATTCCTGTTGATGGCATGGTGCGCAGCGGCACAAGTGCTATTGATGAAAGCGTCTTCACCGGAGAAAGCGTGCCAGCAGATAAGGGACCGGGCGACCCTGTGACCGCGGCGACGATGAACCAGAGTGGAATGCTCACTATGGAAGCCACGCATATCGGGACAGAAACAGCACTTGCCCGTCTTGTCCAATTGGTACAAACAACGCAACAGAGCAAGCCTCCCATCCAACGCGCTGCTGATGCAGTCACAAATGTGTTTGTGCCTGTTGTCACCGCGATTGCCGTTGGGACGTTTCTTGTGTGGTGGTTCCTCATCGGAGCAGGGTTCACCCCGGCAATGCTCCGTTTAGTGGCAATCCTCGTCACAGCTTGCCCTTGTGCATTGGGGCTTGCCACGCCAACCGCCGTTATGATGGGAACCGGTATCGGCGCGCAGCGCGGTATCCTCTTCCGAAACGGCGAAGCACTCGAACGCGCAGGCGACTTAACCACAATTGTCCTTGATAAAACAGGTACCTTGACAGAGGGGAAACTCACGCTTACCGACATTCTCACGGATGAGGACGAATCGGAACTTCTGCAGCTATCTGCCGCTGCGGAGCGTGGCAGTGAACATCCTATTGGAAAGGCAGTTGTCCAAGCCGCTCAGGAACGTGGATTGGACATCACGACACCGAATCAGTTTAAGGCTGTCACTGGACACGGTATCACCGCACAGGTCGGTGAAAATAGTCTTATCATAGGCAATTTATCCTTAATTCAGCAGCAAGGGATTCCGACGAAAAGATTTCAAGAAGAAGCAGAGCGTCTACAGACCGAGGCGAAAACCGTCCTATGGGTCGCCGTTGATGGACATGTTGCTGGGCTTCTGGCGGTCGCGGACACATTGAAATCGGAAGCGCAAGCCGCAGTCGCGGAACTCTACGAACTTGGGTGTACTGTAACAATGATGACGGGAGATAACCGCGTTACGGCTGATGCGATCGCCAAGGCTTCGCGGATTAGCGATGTCATGGCAGAACTCAAACCCGAAGATAAAGCGGCAGCCATTAAAAAGTTACAGGCAGAAAATGGTGGACTCGTCGCAATGGTAGGCGACGGCATTAACGATACACCCGCGTTGGCACAAGCCGACATTGGTATTTCACTCGGCACAGGCACCGATATCGCCAGAGAAACAGCACACGTGACACTCATGCACAGCGACTTGCGTGGACTCCCCGATGCGATTCGACTCAGCCGCTCAACGATGCGCACGATTAAACAGAACCTGTTCTGGGCGTTCTTCTACAATGTCCTTTTAATTCCTACTGCAGCGGGTGCGCTGTATCCGTTATCTTTCGTGCCGATGATGTTCCGAGAACTCCACCCGATGCTCGCAGCGTTCGCAATGGCGTTTAGCAGTGTATCAGTTGTCCTAAACAGTTTACGGCTGCAGTGGAAGAGCAAGTAAGCGAACTTCAGTAACAAGCGCGTGAGCATAGGCTTATCCCGGAGTATACACGAATTCTTCCGAAAAAATCGAAAATTAGTGAAACCCAACATTTGAGTTTGGACAAAAACTTTATATGCTCTCTTTGAGAGAATTTGATTTGATATTTTAAATTTAACATAGTATAATAACCTCACTTAAATTAGGCACGTAACAATTAGACAATAACATGAACGAAAAACAGGAATTGGTAGAAATCTACAAACTCCACGCAGAACTTGCCGACAGTGTCAGTAAGCAGCGGGGCACCGCAAACCGTTTCTACATGCTAGTCTTATCTGGATTGGCAGTGCTTTTTTCCGCTTTCCTGCAACGTGAAAATGGAGTACCGCTCGGATGGCTCATGGTAGGCTTTGGACTATTTGGTATGCTCTTGGCATTGGCGTGGTATATTATCATTCGTTCTTATCGCCAACTGAATTCTGGTAAATTTAAAGCGTTGCATGAATTGGAAGAAAAACTCGCCTATCCATTTTTCAAACGGGAATGGGATCTACTCGCTGAAGGCAGAGAGCAGAAAACCTATTGGCGACTGACTGTCGTTGAAACTTTTGTACCGACTATCTTCTTTGTCTGCTTTACGGCGTTACTGATAATTGGGATTTGCCTATTGGTAACCTCTTAATTGCCTTTACTATAAACGCCATGAATGATGTGATGCTCTACCGCTGCCAATACCTGTTCCACTGTAATCCCCGCGATTACTTCACAACTACCAGCACCACATCCCCCCGGATGCCGACCCGGATGACACGGGTTACACCCCAAATCTATCCCACTCTGCACAATCGTCTGCTTTTCACCGTAGGGACCGCTCCGAATGTGGTTCGTTGACCCGAAAAGCGCAACTACCGGTGTATCCACAGCCGCAGCGATATGCATCGGTCCTGTATCATTCCCAATATATACGTCGCATGTAGAAATTAACGCCGCGAGGTGACGTAGATTTTCCGTTTGAATGAGAATTGGTGGAACGGCCATCACTTTTGCGATTTGTGCTTGGAGTTCCCATTCATTCGGACCGGCAAATAACAGGATCGCTGCATTCTGTTCTTTACACACGGCGTTCGCGACCGACGCATATTTCTCCACATCCCATAACTTATATTCCCAATTTCCACCCAGATGAATACCAATTAACAACCGTTCCGAGGTAATACCGGCTTCGGTAAGAAAACAGTGTGCCAGAGTCTGTTCGTCTTCAGTGAGTTGTAAATGTGGATGTGCACCCGTTGTGTCAACGCCGTGCCGCTGAAGCACCTCCAGATAGCGGGTAACAGCATGACGATTGCTCTCCCCGCGAACCATTCCCCAATGTTTCGCACCAATGCACCGCGCCGTAAGACTATCTCGCAGATTCACAACGAGATCAAATTTGTCACGTCGTAAAGTTTTTATGAGACGCAGCCGTCCTTTCCAACCGGCGTGTTCGTCACGGTTGTCGTAAACAGTAGCTGCGTCAATGTTCGGTTCGGTAGCGAGGATATCAAACGCTCGCGGTCCGACGAGGAAGGTAATATGGGCATCTGGGAAGTGTTTGCGTAGGGGTTGGATAACAGCAGTGGATAGTACAGCATCGCCAATGAAACTGAAACTAAAAACAAGGATTTTTTTCATTTTTTAAGAGTTGTCAGTTTTCAGTTAACATCTTGTGATAGTGTCTTAGCAGTCCTCTTAACTGAAAACTGAGTACTGAAAACTATTCAAAAGATTCAACCATCTCAACGGCTGTCGTCAATCCGTCTTCTGCTTCTATCTGTTTTCCCAAGACCTGTGCCCGCGCCGTCATTTCTGGTGTCTCCAAAACTTGCCGAATCCGTTTCGCTAAGCGTTCAGGTGTCAGGTTTCGACGATGCAGGTGTCGTGGCGCAACGCCTAAGTCCGATAGCCGTTTTCCCCAATACGGTTGATCCGCACTGTGCGCGACAACGACAGAAGGGATCTTCGCACGACATGCCGAGGCAGTCGTCCCCGCACCACCGTGATGCACGACGCAGCTCCCTTGTGGGAACAGCCACTGGTGCGGAACATATTCAGCGCAGTAGATGTCCGATAACGTCTCCGGCGTGCCGAGTTGTCCCCAACCCGCTTGGATAATCGCACGTTGTTTCACTTTCCTAACGGCTTCTATTAGAATTTTGGTCGTTTCACGTCCATTGGAACCTCCCATAGATCCAAACGTGATGATAACCGGCGGTGGTCCCGCCTCCAAGAAATCAACAAGTTCAGATGGTGGATCGTAAGCAGGTGACGCGAGGTGCCAGACACCTGTGATTTTGTGGTTCGATAGGAAATCAGCCGGTGTAGAGAGTGCTGGAGAGGCAGCAATGAGGTTCAGATGCGGCGAGTACATACCCTCTAACGTCACAGACTCCCGTGGCACCCCACCAATAGAGACGATAAATTGATTAAAAAGAACATCTATATTTGGTCCAAGACGCATCTCGGCGATTCTCCAGAAGATTGCGTTGAAGACACGTCCCCAATTCGGAAACGGATAGGGCGCGAAATCGAGGCATTTTATGATGGCAGGGCAATATGTCACAGTCACCCACGGGATCCCGTTACGGATCGCAGCCTCTTGCGCAGGAATATCCACGGAATGGCAAATTACCAAATCTGATCCTTTCATCGCAGTCAAGCAGTCCTGATACCATTGTGCACCGTGACGCACAATCGCCTCTTCCACGATGAGCCGTAGCAGCGCGGTCGGGTCGCGTTTCGGGATAATAGCATCCATCGCCGTGTGAAACTCCGCCAAATCAAAAAAAACGCCTATCTCGTAGAATTCCGCGCCGACCTCAAGAATCTTATCCCTATAGAGTGCGGGTGAACAGACGCGTACCTGATGTCCGCGTTCAAGCAGACGCTCCGATAGTGCCAAAACAGGATAGACATCTCCGGTTGATCCCCAGCAGGCGACAACAATTTTCATTTTACTTTCTCCGTTGTTGCTTCCCAAACGGGTGCAACAGGAAGTTTTTTCGTGCATTCCCATCCGATTTTACATTTATGCGCGCTACACGGCCAGCACGGCATATCCCGCCGCACGATAGAGGCGTTTTCGCTCAATGGATGCCACGCCACGTGGTCTGTAGGACCAAAGATAGCGACCATCGGCACATCCAATGCCGCAGCGAGGTGCATCGGACCCGAGTCATTACAGACGACCAAATCGCAACAGGATAGCATCGCACCGAGGTCGCGAATCGTCTCTGGCGCGTAGGTTATCGAATCGGATTGCATTGCCGCTTGAATGTTCTTCACCAATTCCGCTTCTTCAGGACCACGTAAAAGAAGTATCGTAGCGTTGTACTGTTGAGATAATCTATCAGCGAGTTCGGCGTACCGCTTTTCGGGCCAGCGTTTATCAAATGAGCTGCCCCCTGGATGGATGCCGATGAGGAATGCCGCCGTACCGATACCCAACGATGTCAGTCGTGCCTCAGCGGCAGCAGTCTCATCAGGCGATAACCGGAAGATGAGTTTCCGTTTGCCTGCTCCTTCACAGATGAGTCGAACGAGTTCCAAGTTCCTGTCAACTTCGTGGGTTTCACCTTTTGGATACTTACCGCGCCACGCGTGGGTGAGGGTAGATCTGAAACGTTTCTGATAGCGTCCTAAGCGGTAAGTCGCACCTGAGAGAAAAGCCACAAGGTGCGTCCACATCGCGGTTTGCATAGCGACAGCGAGTTGAAACCGTTCACGGCGCAATTCACGATAGAATTGGAGTCGCGCTCGGAGCCCGCGGTGCTTGCCATCTCGATCAAAGATTAAAATCCGATCTACATCTGCGTTACCGATTAACACGGGGGCATTAAGCGGACGCGCCAATACTGTTATTTCTGCGGATGGATAATTCTCCCGTAACAATGCAATCGCCGGTGTTGAGTTCAGCAAATCGCCGATGCCATCAACGCGAATGACGAGTATTTTATTGATATTAAGAAGCGGATTACTGTTTTTCAGGGCGCGGGATCGCATAACTTTTCCTTGGCTGTGCAGTTAAAGTGTTTTTTATTATACCACAAAGCAGTGGCGTTGGCAATCTTGAAGCTGCACACCGCAAGCAGGTACATATCGTTGCCTTAGTACTAACCGATATGGTATACTATAACTATGCAGCACAAAGCACAAAGTACTACTGAGAGCGACCAGAGGCCCTCAGCACTCCGTTTTCTTTTCGGGACGCTCGTCTTCGGTTCGATACTTATTATTCTCACCTGTTATTGGATTATCTCCGCAGAAAATCGTGTCGTGTGGGAGCTCACCGATTTTTCAATTTTCCCGACTGTCCTTTTCGCGTTCTTTTTTTTGGCTCTCATTACCCCGCTTCTCAAAAAGGTATTCAAAGGTTTCGCTCCAACATCGCGGGAACTCGCGTTAACATACATAATGGTATCCGTGGCGACTGCTCTTGCAGGACACGACATCGTTCGGCAGTTAGTACCGATGATCGCTAATGCTGGATGGTTCGCAACACCCGAAAATGAGTGGGCAGACCTCTTTTTCCGATTCATGCCGACATGGCTAACGATTACTGACCGCGGTATTCTACAAGGCTACTTTGAAGGCGATGATACATTTTGGCAGGAACAATACATGGAAGCGTGGCTGTGGCCCATCTTGGCCTGGAGCGGATTGGTAATCGTGCTCCTGTTTATGATGCTTTGTGTCAACATTATTATTAGGAAACAGTGGATTGACCATGAGAAATTGAGCTACCCCTTAACGACGTTGCCTGTTGAGCTGCTCGGTAACACATCCGCGCTCTTTCGGAATAAACTCATTTGGCTCGGTTTCGGCATCGCATTTGGGTTAGAGATTTTGGCAGGATTGAACTATCTTTTTCCGGTGATACCTTCGCTTAAAATCAAGTACCAACTCTATTTTGCTGATCGACCGTGGAACGCAATCGGGCGTTTGCCGATCTATGTCTATCCCTTTGCAATAGGGTTTGGGTACCTCATGCCGTTGGACTTGTCGTTGTCCTTGTGGTTCTTCTATCTGTTTTGGGGCGCGCAGCGCGTCTTTTTCAGTGCAACAGGGTGGACAACCGCCATCGGTTTACAGACGGAACAACGCGGCGGCGCATGGCTCGGAATTGGGGCACTCGCACTCGTTACAAGTCGGCGACAAGTTTGGGAGATACTTACCGGTGTATTCTCCTTTAGGTCGAAAGATGGTTTATACCGGCTCGCGGTTTTCGGGTTGATAATCGGTATGCTATCCGTATTAATATTCTGGTATTTCGCCGGGCTTTCGCCGTGGGTCGCACTCGGCTATTTCGGGATATATTTGGTGTTATGCATCGCAATGACACGTATGCGAGCCGAACTCGGACCCCCGACACATGAATTACACAATATGCACCCCGACAGAATTATGTTACTCTTCGGAGGAAGTCGACCGTTGGGCGCGCAAAACCTAACCAACACAACGCTATTGTCATGGCTCGCGTATGGATACCGATGCCACCCGATGGCACATCAGTTAGAGGCATTTAAAATCGGTAGGCAGTTCCGCTTACATGAAAACCGATTGGTTGTGGCATTGATTGTGGCATCAATCGTGGGAACAATCGTTTCGATTGTCGGGCATGTGGCACTCTATTATGAATACCGGTTTGCCCGGTGGGGGGTTGGTGAATTTAACCGCTTGCAAAGTTGGATTATCGCACCACGGGCACCGAATCTACCGGCTATGCAACATATAGCCTTCGGTTTTCTGTTCACCGGTGTACTGACGTTTCTAAAACGTCAGTTTTTATGGTGGCCGTTTTATCCTGTCGGTTATGCTGTTGGTAACGGTTGGGCTATCGGTTGGATGTGGTTCTCAATCTTTCTGGGGTGGCTCTTCAAACAGCTACTTTTCGCTGGGGGTGGGGTTCGAGCCTATCGTCGGGCGTTACCACTTTTCTTGGGTTTCGTGTTCGGCCAGTTCCTCGCTGGGAGTCTCTGGAGTTTGCTCGGGGTAATATTAAATATGAATATGTATACCCTTTTTCCATGAACTAAGCCCCGAGCAACGCGGAAACAAATTAGAAGTCTTCGAGTGCCTCTTCTTCGGATTCAAAGACACCTATACTTTGTGTCAGCCCGATGGTATTGAAGATATTCCGGACTTGCGTAGATGGGTGTGCAACGCGTAGAACTTGTCCCTTCTCCCGCATCTTCCAGAGTAACCTGATAATCTCACCGAATCCACTACTTGTAATAAAACTGCGTCGTTCAAAATTAAGTAAAACTTTTTCAGCGGCTTGAACATCCACGTCAGCGTAAGCGTCACTCAAAATAGCTTCAGAGGCATCGGTAAGGTACCCCGTGATGTCAAATATAGCGATTTTTCCTTCGTGTCGAACGGAGATTTGAGAATTTGCTCTCACAATTCCCTCCTGTAAGATAGATCCTGAATTTGTTAAATCTGATTATTAGTTGCGAGATAATCTCTTAATCCTCAGTAAAAGTGCGTTGGAGCGGTGTATGCTCGGGTTGCGAATGGATTATGGTGCTGTCGTCAAGATGGAGCCACGTCTCAAATTGCCGAGTGCCTTCCGCTAACTCAATGACACGGGCACCGCGCGGAAACCCTTCTCTGCCGTAGGTATTATAGCCAGTGGCGCGACCATAGCAGAGACGAATCCCGTGTAAATCGCCCCAGAAATCGTTGATATGTTCGTGCCCAACAAAAGTACCCATGACATCGCCAGCCTCATGCATCGCAGCAAAAAAACCGGTGTTAACCTGAGGCGCGCAAACATTCTCATATTTCACACCGTAGCAGGTATGAAAATCCCACACCTCGTCATATTCTGGAATTGGGATGTGGAAAAAGGCAAGCGCAGGAAGGGGTTGGCCCGCTTCAGCGGTGAACTTTGCGGATTCTTGCAGATACCATACAATTTGCTCCCGTCTAATCCAATCATAACCACCAATATCTGTTGGCGCGTAACTACCGGAATCGATAAAATAAAGCACTGCAGCAGATGCGTTCTCTTCAGAATTTTGGATGGGTAGCGCGTAATTTCCGACCCCAGGTATCTCTTCGGGACCTGGTTCCGAGAGTGACAGTTTGCTATCTTGCATAACTGCCATCAACTCGTGACGATCTGCACTGCCTTCGTCATCATGATTGCCGAATACCGCCGCCCACGGAATCCCGCATCCCTCTACGATTTTAACAACCTCTTGCAGAGAATCAGCGGCATCGTCGCATCCACCGCCAGACAAAATATCACCTGTCAACACAATTAAATCCGGGGATTCTGCTGCTGCGATTTGTGTCATCAGTGCGGCTGATTGCCGATCAGCAGATTCACCGTTCTGCCAATGAATATCGGTAAATTGCACGCTTTTAAAACGCCGATCGCTATTGAACTTCAATATGTATTTCACTGTTTATTTTTCTCCTTGGGGCATAATCATAGCATAATTCCCAAAAATTTCAAACAAATTCTTCGCTGCCAAAATCGTTTGGCGTGAGATTACGAAAATAGAATATTGTTCCAACTCTTATAGATACTCCTATTCTTAAAAAGATAGGGAAAACATAGTTCGTTTAGTAATTATAGACTGTTGACGCTGCAAAGTGTCGTTTCATTGCGATTAGTAAAAAGACCTCGGGCGGAAGATTAAGGCTATGGGAGAACTGAATAACGCTGTTTCAATGAAAATAGCGTTGCGCTCCTCAGTGCTTTGTGATACAATTAACCAAGTTGTACAAGAAGAACCAAGCATGGTGTGTCGAGAGGTTGAGGGCTCTAATCGTGGTTGATTTTGATTACCTTCCTAAAGGGCTTTACGCAATGGCTCGAGCCCACTTAGTCAATCCTATGTCAGGACACCTTGGTGCTGGAGTTGTTGCTGGATTTTTCATCGCAGAAAACCAGCCAAACCTTGATGAATATGTTTGCAGCGGAATTGAGGCGGAGTTGGACCGTATTATCCATGGTCAGTCGACTTTCAGCCCGAAAAGAAACGCAGCTGTTTCAGTGGCTGAGATGTTTGAATCGTTTCCAAAGCAACCGTCTCAAGAAAACCTGATTGACGGAATTGCCGATGCTCTGGCACGCAATATTGATCAGACTCGGCAATCCGGGCACAATGTCATTTTCGCTGCAATCGCTATTCGAGCACTTAAGCATCATCCGGAGTTTGCCACGCCTGCTATTACGGATGGCATCCGAAAACTGATTGCAGGTTTCAACGGCGTAACGCCCGGTGTCGCCTATTACGGAAAGGAGAGAGGGCGTATTGATGGACGCAACGTTGCGTTACCTGAAGAGGATACCTGCCCGCCTTATACCGATTTACAGACGATGGCGACAACCGTGATAGACACATTGATTCAGTATGCTTCGGAGCGCAGACAGGGATACGGTGGGCTCTGGCATGTCATCAATCACGCCGCGGCACTCTCTGAGTTGGCGCAATGTGGCTACGAGGAATTGGCTATTATGGGTTTGACAGCACATCACCAACACATACGGTTATGGCGAACATTGCCAAATGTAGCAGATGAATTGGGACCAGAAACACCAACAAAATACGATCCTCGTTTGTCAGTGTACTGGCAGTCTGGCGACCTCCGCCGCGATCGTGCCCGACTTACGCATCGCATCAAAACGCTTTATGGATTTGATACTTTGGTCAAATTAGTTAACGATAAGGCAAAACACGAACAGGGCTATGAAAATATACGATACCTGATGTAGCGACTATGCGAAATAAAGGATTTATCAACAGGTTTGACATCCACACCACTGTCCTCTCAAACGAGGCGGTAGCGGAAGCACATTATTTGTTGCGTTGTGAATGTCCCGAAATCGCTCAACACGCACGTCCAGGGCAGTTCATCCACGTCATGATTTCACAGGATACTGGTATGCTGCTCCGCCGTCCTTTCACAATCTATACAGTAGAAGGGAACGAGGTAACGATGCTCTATCAGATTATCGGTGACGGGACACAACGATTGTCGGAGATGTTGGCAGGTGAACCGCTACAGGTGCTGGGACCACTCGGCAATACGTTTGATTTTACCACAAGACCCGAACCTGCAATTCTTGTTGGTGGGGGTGCTGGTATTGCTTCACTCATGTTGCTGGCTGTGGCACTGCGTAAAAACGGTATACAGACACTTGGCTTGGTCGGTGCTCAGCGTCATGCTCGGCTTTTAAGTGTGAAGGATTTAGAAGCAATCGACATTGAAGTACATATAGCTACAGACGATGGAAGTATCGGGCATCACGGATATATCACTGACCTCCTCGCGGATATGCTTGAGAATACCGCTTGGCAGGGGCCAACGGTTTATGCATGCGGCCCACACGGGATGCTTTCTGCTGTCGCAAAGGTAGCTGCTGATTTTGAAGTCCCAACGCAAATCGCCATGGAAAATCGGATGGGGTGCGCGATGGGCGTGTGTCTCGGTTGTGTCTGTCCCGTCCATACAGACGCTGATACTATAGAATACCAACGTGTTTGTACCGAAGGACCTGTCTTTAATGCAGCCGATGTTGCATGGAACATTTTTTAGTCCGGTGTAAAATGTTATAGTAAAGCCCATAATTATTGAAACACATCAAATCGAAGCGATTCCCATCTT
>JAPPDN010000603.1 GCA_028824575.1 Candidatus Poribacteria bacterium
GTCTTGGCTGTACACCCGGCGTATGAAGTCATGTTTGAGGCGTTCCACCCACCCGGCTTGCGCGGCGATGAAAGAACAGCGTGGGCAACTGGTGAATTGACGAAATGTATCCACGCTTCAGTGAACATGGAACTGGATGTTATTCCGGTACTTTCAGGCGGTTTCGCGTGGCACACTGTTTATCCGTGGCCCCAACGTCCCGACGGCATTATTGAAGAAGCGTTCAAGGAACTCGCATCGCGGTGGTCACCGTTGTTGGATCTGGCACACGATAACGGTCAGGTCTTCGCCTACGAACTCCATCCGGGTTCGGATATTTATGACGGTGCGACCTACGAGATGTTCTTGGATTATACGAATGACCATCCTGCTGCTTGTCTCAACTACGATCCGAGCCATTTTCTTCTCCAACAACTCGATTATATCGACTTCATCCGACTTTACGGGGAACGGATTCAGGGATTCCATGTTAAGGACGCTGAATTCCGTCCAACAGGTCGGGTCGGGGTTTATGGTGGTTACCAATCTTGGGCTGGACGTGCGGCGAGATTCCGCTCACTCGGTGATGGACAAGTGGATTTCACGCAAGTGTTTACACGCCTCACTGAAGCAGGCTATGACAGTTGGGCAGTCCTGGAATGGGAGTGCTGCGTCAAAAGTCCAGAACAGGGCGCGGCAGAAGGTGCCCCGTTTATTGCCAAACATATCATCGAAACAACCGATGTCGCCTTCGATGATTTTGCAGGCGGCGAGACGGATACGGCGCGAAATCGAGACATCCTCGGCTTAAGTTGAAGATTGCTTTGTTGGTTTCTGTTTAAAGGACGGTTCATACTTATCAGCAGGCTCTTTAACTGAATACTGATAACTGATAACCGATAACCAAACTGGAGTGAATCACTATGGAATCTTGGAAACGGAAATTACGGATGGGTATGGTAGGCGGTGGACAAGGCGCGTTTATTGGTGGCGTTCACCGCATCGCGGCCACGCTTGATCAGCAAATTGAAGTCGTCGCTGGGTGCTTCTCGCGGGACCCGGAAAACACACGGATCACCGGGGCAGAGTTATATCTCACCCCAAACCGCTGCTATAATAGTTACGCAGAGATGGCAGCTGCGGAAGCAACACTTCCCGAAAATGAACGTATCGACTTCGTGAGCATTGTTACGCCCAATATCTCCCACTTTGAGATCGCAAAAACCTTTTTGGATGCGGGTTTCCATGTCGTTTGCGATAAACCGATGACTTATAGTCTTGAGGAAGCCGAGGCACTTGTCCAACTCGTTGAAAATTCGGGGCTTGTCTTTGCGTTGACACACAACTACACAGGGCATCCGCTCGTGCGGCATGCGCGTGCATTGTTCGCTGAAGGTTCAATGGGACAAATCCGTAAGGTCATCGTTGAATACCTTCAAGACTTTTTGATGGTGCCACACGAGAAACTCGGTCAGAAACAGGCTGCATGGCGCGTGGATCCAGCACAGTCAGGTATCGGTGGCACGATGGGCGATGTCGGCACGCATTGCGTTAACCTACTCGAATACGTCACCGGTGACCCGATTACCGAACTCTGTGCTGATAAAAGCACCTTCCTTCCCGACAGAGTGCTGGATGAGGATGTCAATGCCCTGCTCCGTTTCAAAGGCGGTGGCAAAGGCGTTTTAAGTATCAGTCAGGTCGCCACCGGGGAGGAAAATGGACTTACGCTCCGTGTCTACGCCGAACAGGGCGCGGTGAAATGGGTGCAAGAGAATCCGAACTATCTCGAACTCTATCGTTATGGTGAACCGAGGCAGACGCTTACTCGCGGTCAGGGTTACCTTTCCGAGGCAGCAGCAGCAGGCGCACGAATTCCGACTGGACATCCCGAAGGATACTTGGAGGCATTCGCGACGATCTATGTCGGTGTTGGCGAAGCCATCCGGCGATATATTGATGGCGACCCGATGGAAACCGAGGCTTACGATTTCCCGACAGTCTATGATGGCTTGCGGGGTATGCAGTTCATTTACAAAGCGGTTGAGTCTTGTGAGAACGGCTCGACCTGGGTCACAGTGTAAAGGAAGTTATCAGTTATCAGTTGTCAGTTATCAGTGCAAGAGGATTTTGGCGTACATCAGACACTTCTTTCAACTCTCACTGCGAGGCAAACCGAGGACTGAAAACTGACAACTACAAAAGGAGATAAGCATGCAAGCACCTAACTCTGAACCTTTCCGCGTTGGATTCCTGAATGTTGACTCGTACTCTCACATGCCGCTGTGGGCACCACATATTAACCCACGCGCAGGCGAAAAAGACACGCCGTTCACAGGTATGCGAATTACGCACTGCTGGGATATTGAATACGACAAGGCACAAGCGATCGCGGCAACTTACGGATGCACAGCCGTCAAAAATTTTGATGACATGTTGGGGAAGGTAGACGGCGTGATCTCTGGAGGCTACTACAATCATCCGTGGAACCAGATCCTCCACGAACCGTATCTCGAAGCAGGGCTGCCGAACTTGATCAACCGCCCGTTTGCAAATTCGCTTGTCAAGGCGAAGCAGATGATTGAACTCGCAGAAAAAAGCGGTGCGACGATTCTTGCGCCGTCAAGCCATGAACATAACGATGCTATCTCGCGCGCGAAGGCATGGGCAAGCGATAAACAAGTCGTCTGCTACACGGCGACCAACTCATTTGACGACTATCCGACACACGGGATTCACGGGGTCTATATGGTCTGCAAAGCGATCGCAGAAGCGGGAAACTCAGTCGTGTCAGTCGCCTACCGAGCCGACAGTTGGCATAGCCCACCCGGAGTTATCACTCTGGAGCATGTTGATGACAATGGACGACAATTTTACGGCACACTTCATCAAGTAAGCGGTTCTTGGGGCACTGTACAAATTCATACGCAGGAAGCCTATGGCGGCGAGAATTTTAGGATCCACACCGGCACCGGTTACCCCTATGACAAAACAGAAATCTGGTTGCCAACGATTTGGGCGTTCCAGAACATGGCACTCCATAACGAGATGCCGCAGACGTTCGATCAGCTTCTGCACAAGACAAACGTTTTCCTTGCCGGTTGGAAATCCGTCTTGGAGAATGATGGTAAGCCCGTGAAATTAACAGATGTGGCTGAAGAATGGACGGCACCGGCTGAATTGCCGAATCATCCCGATCACGATACGGTCTCACTGTTCGAGAAGAAATTTGGGGACGGTTCAATATAGGGAATCTGAGAGTGTATGTGTAGTTGTGGGAGAGTTGCGTAGTGGTGCAGTTGATGCACCACTACACTTTAATAGAAACATGAGAGATGTGTCAGTGAAAATGGAATCTAACGCCACGCTTTGACACTTGCCCACGTGGTTGCGAGTTTATCCACTGGATCTACAGGTAAAGCAGTTAGGTCTTCCATGCTCCGCGCAATATCGTCTTCCGACAAAGCTCGATCCCAGACCGTCACCTCATCAATGATCCCGTTGAACTTTTGTCCGGTCGCGCCCCATGAGCCGACCATCGTATCACCAGCCGTTCCAAGGTACTCAATCCCCGCTTTGCCCGCGTCCTCTACCACAGATTTACCGTCAATGTAAATTTGTCGGGATTTGCCTTTAACATCCAACCAGAAAGTGATATGTGCCCACTTGTCGGCTTTGACGGCAGCCGGAGCGTCAAGATCGTTGGCATAAAATCCCATGCGAACCGTGCCGCTGTTGTAGATACGATAATGTAGGCTTGTGTTCTGTGCGTTGACCTGTGTCTGTGAGAAAACGCACTGTTGATCTGCGCCACTTAATGCAGGTTTGACCCACATTGTTACCGTAAAACTCTTTTCGTTGATTTCAATATAAGGTGCCTTGACTTCGCCTGCTTGCTCGAACCCCAGGGCTTTTCCAAATTTACCATCAACCCAATCCGCATCTCCGACGAGTTCTGCATCGTTTCCATGTGGGGAAAGATCTTCCATGGCTTTTCCCTTGCCTTCGTTCAAAGAAAGATACAGCAGTAGTTCCTTATCCTTCAGGTCCAACGCTTCAGCATGGAAGGGCATCAATATCAACCCTGCAAGGATCAATGCGGAAAGTAATATCCGATATAGCATAAAAAGCGATCTCCTTTTAAAGTAAGTGTAAGTAAAGTTCCTCCAACTAATTTCATACCCGTTCAGACTAACACAGAAATTGGCAAATGTCAAGATTTTTTTTATCAGTATGTAACCCAAGTTGGCACCTAAAAGGTTATAGACAGCCTGAGTTATTAGGTACGCCCCATTTCGTGCAGTTGCTTCTAAAGAATGCCCTCTTTTGGGCAGGATTTCTCTGTGTTTTGTAGCAAACGCCGCCAGTATGGTATTGCTCGGATTGGCACGGAACTTGCTAAAACTAAATAACGCGGATTCAGTGGCAATGTGTAGATCGGTTTGCTTCAACCCCAAAAGTTATGTATGAGTAGAAACTTGGATTGTTTTAACACACTTTCAAAAGGAGCCATCACAATGAAAAACGGAATCCATTTTATAACATTTGCGATAATCATCGGTATTCTCTCACTCAATACGGCACAGGCATCTATTGTAACAGATGGGCTTGTCAGCTATTGGACCTTTGATCAAGTTCACATTATTAACAAAACAGCAAAAGATGTTTGGGGTGACAACAACGGCGCAATCAGAGGAAATCCTAAAATTGTTCCAGGTAAGATAGGAGAGGCACTTGCGTTCGATGGTGCCAGCGACCTTGTTAACCTAACCACGCTTGGAGATTCTGGTAGATGGATTGGTACATCTTCGTTTGAAGCCTGGATCAAAACCACTAACAAAAAGGATTGGATGACGCTTCTTAATACGCATGGTGATGAATGTCCTAATTGGGGAATAGAACTCAATGGCATTAATATAAGAAATAAATTTGAGATTAATGAGGGAACTCTTCATTACTACTTTAACTTTGAAGGATGGAGAGGATGTGTCGGTGATGGTAGTACAATGCGTGCGGATATTTTTGATGGAGAATGGCATCACATTGTTTATACAATTGACTATACGATACATGAAAGCGGCGGAAGCGGTAAAAGAATTATCTATATAGACGGTGTATCCAGTTCTACAAGCAATCATGGATTTGGGGAGAAGAGAGCACTTGCGCCATTTACAGCCCCTGTCCATCTCGGCGCGAGAAAGTTTCCGGGGAAAGCACATGGGCACTTCATGGGTATGATTGATGAAGTCCGTTTTTATGATCGGCCGCTCACAGCAGATGAAGTGATCCAGAATTTTCAATCAACCGAACCTTATAACGTTGCGCCTAAAGGAAAATTGTCAACCCTCTGGGCGACATTGAAGACAAAATGAGAGCGTTATCCACATTCAAATTGTGGTGATAGCAAGTTTCGGCGGAAAATATATAAAGCGTTTTCGCCCAAAAATTGGTAATAACACCTTTGGGCATTAGTTTTACACAAATAGACGATTCCAGTCATGATGTGACTTGGCAATGCTGCCGGGATTCTCCCGACTCCGCGCGACGAAACCGGGAACGGATGCCCGACCTGTCGGTAAACCGATCTGACTATAGCGCGTATCAACACTCCAACGGACAGTGTTAGAGCGATTCGGAAGACCGCGGTGGACAACCCGCTCACTTGTTAGCAACACATCACCTCCATCAAGTTCAGCAGTGACGATGTCGCCGGGCGGTAATTCCGCATCGCTGATGCCCTTGCCACCAGTATGCCCAGGCGTCGGATCTTGGTAGTTGTGTCCAATCAGATTAAAGCGGTGTGAACCTCGGATGACCTGCATGCACCCATTTTCTTCAGTCGCTTGAATAAGCGGAAGCCAGACATTCACAACCAATGTTTCACCGGCTTCTTCCGGTATGAGATACGCCAAATCCTGATGCCACGGGATGACCGTAATGTCTTGGTTCGGCAATTTGGCGCGGTAATTAAACTGTGGATGCGCCAAAATCTCATCACCGATGAGGGATGCAATAACATCAAGAAGTGCAGGCGCAGTTCGGAGTGTGAACATCCCAGCGGTCCGAATCTTCTGGTCACGGAAAAAGTTGCTCCAAATCCAGTTCGGATCGGAACAGGCACTTGATACCATGCCCAGTCTCATTTCAAAAGGTGCGTCGTCATAAGTATCTGATGGGTCAAGGATTCCATGTTTGACCGCCGCCTGAGTACCATCATCAACCCGCTGCGCCAGTTCATCAATCAAAGGTTGAAGTGCCGCATTCGGCAGTACGTCCCGAACAAACAGAAAGCCATCCTCATGAAATTGCTGTTTTTGTTCTGCTGTGAGTCCGACTTGATTGTGTTGTGTAGACATTGCTATTCTCCAGTTTGAATTATGAAATTGGCTGAATTGAAACGGCACTGCCACTCTCACTGGATTTCATCGCAGCATCAAGCATTTGCATTAACATCACCGCTTGCGAACCCGGATTGAGCGGTTCATCTTCTTCTCGAATCGCTCGGATGAATTCTCGTGCCTGAAGCGTTATATCATCTGCCTTTTGGGGTGCTGGTTTCATGGACTTGACCTTAACGCCATCCGGTGTTCCAACCAGCAGTTTCCCGTTTTCAAGACCAGCCTTCGTGCCGTAGAGGTGAAACTCTTGCGTCTCACTTTTGACGAGGTCGCTCCCTTTCGCCGGTGCGTGCCGGTTTGTGGTATTCAGCGAAAATGCGACAGCGAAGTGTAAGGTACATCCATTCTCAAATCGCACAAATCCGCACGCAGCATCATCTGCGGTATAGGTTTGCTCAGGCGGTGCGAGATGGGCGAAGTTGCAATATAAGCCAGCCATTGCCTCTGTCGGACGCGGACACCCCATCATAAACCAGACATTGTCAATAGCGTGGATACCGAGATCGAGGAGCACACCGCCGCCTTTTTCCTTATCGTGTCGCCATCCGCGGGCAGAACACCAGCGGGTCCGTATCCACCGAGTTTCGGCGTAGTATACGTCACCGAGTTCTCCGGCTTGCACAAGCCTACGCCCTTCCATCAACTGCGCTGTGAACCGAGATTGCCGAACAAACATATAGACCAAGCCCTTGCTTTCGGCAAGCCGTGTGACGGGTATCAACTCCGCTGCATCATTTGAGGGCGGTTTTTCGCAGAGGACATGCATCCCGCGCTCCACTGCTTCCAGTGAAACCGGGGCGTGCATCCACGTCGGCAGTCCAATGCAGACTGCGTCTAAATCACACGCGTCGAACATCTGTCGATAATCGTCGAAAAGGCGAACCCCTTTAATATCGCCCAAGACACTTTTCCTGCGTGCTGGATCTAAGTCTGCCAAAGCGACGAGTTGAACATTCGGTTCTCCATTGAGAATTACAGTCGTACTGCTGATTGTCCCTCCGACACCGATGATTCCGACTCTGACTGGGTTTTTCATTTCCGTTCTCCATTTAAGTGATAACCGAACGCTTTTGAAAAAAAGGTTGACATATTTAATAGATATTTATAGAATATATCCAAACCTGATAAATTCAGGTTACTAAACTGTATCGGATATTGCTCGCTATTAGCCTATCTCAAGGCTATTTCAGGTTCCCCACATTACCAAATACAATCCAAAAGGAGGAAACCCTTTTATGTATCGTCACCTTTTCTTACCTATTTTCATGTTATTACTATTAACAAGCACTGCCATGGCTGCAGGCGAAAAACTGGTCCTCGTTGGGTCGGGTGCCCCGGATCCGAAGGACGATCTCCTCATAGAATACCTTGAAGAGTGGGGATACGTCGTTGAACCGCATGAGCACTTGGCAAAGCACCCCGTTAATCTCGCAGGTATAGATCTGGTCTTTATTTCAGAATCAACGTCGAGTGGCAACATTCTGGACGCTTACAAAGATTCAGCCGTTCCTGTTGTCAACGCCGAGACATGGACTTACGACGACATGGGGTTTGCCGCAGACGGCACATTTAACTCTGATGCAGGCGACAAACTGACTATCGTCGATACCGAGCATCCGATAACGGAAGGGTTTAAAGGCGACATCACGGTCAGCAAACCCGCGGCTCAACTGATGACGTGTAGCGGCTTTGAAGGCGATATTGATATTTTAGCCGTTCGCGCTGATAACGACGATTTAGTCGCCATTTCCGTCTATGAGAAGGGCGCGAAAACGATGAAAGGCACGACGAAAGCAACACACGTGAACATCTGGCCCCACTCCACTGCTTGGGCACAGGTAACAGAGGACGGGTGGGAACTCGTCCACCGCTCAATCCTCTACGGTTTGGGTCAGATTCCGTTTGATGTCAATCCACAAGAAAAACTCGCCGTCACTTGGGGACAGATCAAAACGGCACAGTAAGTAAATATCATTAGTGCTTTGTCAACTTCAAACTTATGGGTAAGTTCGTAGTAGTGCGATTCTGCGGCGTACGCGAAGAAACACCCCAGCAAAAACCCCAAATGCGAAGTGCATTATCGCACACCCCAAACGCGGTGACCTTTAATTTGAAATTTGACGGAGTACTAATGTAATTCTAACCTGACCTTATAACAGAGATGCTGACCCAGCGTCCAAAAACACCGTGCAATCCGGATGCGTCTGCAAGATAGAGGCAGGGTGCATCGGCGTAATCTCACCGTGTAAGCAGTTTCGCACTGCCTCCGCCTTTCGTTCATCTGGTACGGTACAAATAATCGTCTGTGCTTTCATAATCTGACGGATAGACATCGAAATGGCTTGGGTCGGCACCTCATCAAGTCCTGTGAACCAGCCCTCACCTACCTGCTGA
The DNA here is from genome assembly GCA_028824575.1 of Candidatus Poribacteria bacterium. Classification (GTDB taxonomy): domain Bacteria; phylum Poribacteria; class WGA-4E; order WGA-4E; family WGA-3G; genus WGA-3G. The sequence continues at coordinate 8,772 of JAPPDN010000603.1, forward strand.
AGACGACACGCCTCATCTAATTCAACAAGGATATACGAATCCTCTGTCTCAAAGTCTGCTGGCGGATCGTTGAAGGCAAGGTGTCCATTCTCACCGATGCCGACAAACGCCACGTCAACCTGATGTTGCGCGATAATCTGATTGAGTCGATCGCATTCAGCTTGCGGTTCATCTGCTTCACCGTCCAGAAAATGCACCGTGCCGGGCTGGACAATATCCACAAGGCGTTCCCGGAGATACTTGCGAAAACTGGCGGGATGCGTCTCAGGGATACCGATGTACTCATCGAGATGGAACATTGTCGTGTTGTCCCAGTCAATCGTTTTATCTGCGGTCAGAGTTGCAAGGAAGTCAAATTGTGACGCACCCGTCGCAACGATGAAACTGGCTTGTCCGTTGGCATCAATTGCCTCTCGCAGTTTTCTGCTGGCGACGTGCGCCGCTGCTTCGCTGGTTTCTTGTTTGGTGGTCGCTTTAAAAATATTCATCCGTTTAAAATCTTCGTGAAATCTCGTTTCCAACTTGGTGAAAGCGCAGGTAGTTTTCTGGCTTGTGCGATCTTTTCGTGATTGTCTCTATCAAAATAGCGGAGGTTGACGATCTCTGTGACACTCATCGGTTCCGGTGCGACCTCACTGCGTGCGATTGCATCGCCAGCAGTGATTTCGCCTTCTTCAAGCACTCGGAAATAGAATCCGACGCGCCGACTCTCTAAGAACTGTTTCGGAAATTCCGGCAGTCCCATTTTATACGCCAGTTTGAAGCAAGGTACGCGCGGTTGCGTAATCTGTAATTTGACTGCCGCGCCTATCTTGAAGATATCACCGATATGAACTGCTTCCTCCAGCAGACCTTCAACGGTGAGATTTTCGCCAAACTGTCCATAACGCAAGTCGTCTCTTTGCAATTCCTGTTGCCAATAAGCATAATGCTCAAACGGATACCCGTAGATGGCTTTATAGGTGCCGCCATGTACCCGCAGATCGCCTTGCCCATCGCCATCAATATTCTTTTCCCTGAGCATGACGGAGCCGGATACCGGTTCTTTGAAAATACCGGTTCGGATAGTCTTGCCGCCGTATTGAATAGGTTTCGGTTTTGATACGTTTATAGATAGAAGTTTCATATATGCTATAATATAATGATTTATCTAAGTTATGTCAAGAGAAACATTTTGGGCTGATCATGCTTAAGTTAATAGATTTTTTCGACTATGCAACCTTTCGCATTTTAAATCGCGTCATTAATAGTAACAGCGGTTCAATGACCGCGCATCAAAAACGCGCACTCACAGTTCAGGGAGGAGTACCTGATGAAAAACGAAGATGCACAACTCATTAATCGATTTTTAACAGGCGACGAAAATGCTTTCACCATATTGGTAAAGAAGCACCAAAAGCGGGTTCATGCGCTCGCTTGGCGAAAGGTTGGCGATTTCCACATCGCAGAGGAACTGACACAGGACACATTCCTCAAGGTATACCAAAAACTCGGCACATTGAAGAACCCGAATCAATTTGCCGGATGGCTCTATGTTATCACCGATCGGGTCTGCACTGCTTGGTACCGAAAACAGAAGCCACAGATGGAATCGTTAGAAAACACAAGCGAAGAAGAAATCGACGGATTATCCTACCGTTCCTACGAAGATGAACAACGCGAGAATGCCTCTGTTGAATATCGCCGTGGATACATCAAAAACCTCCTTGAAAAACTACCAGAAAGCGAACGTACGGTTGTGACACTTCACTACCTTGGAGAAATGACGTGCAAAGCGATTAGCGAGTTCTTAGGTGTATCGCCAAATACCGTTAAGAGTCGTCTCCAGCGCGCCCGTAACCGTTTAAAGGAGCAGGAAAACATGGTTCAGGAAACACTCGGCAGTGTACAATTACCTGCCAACTTCACTGAGAACATTATGCGACAAGCTGCAGAGATAAAACCGGTAGCACCGACGAACAGCAAACCGTTAGTGCCGTGGGCAGTCTCTGCTGCAACAGCGATTTTTATCTTTCTAATAATGGGTGTAGGTTCCGAATACCTTGCCCGTTTTCAGACCCCTTACAACGTAAATGCCCAATCCGAAACTACGATTGAAATCATTGACGCACCGATTGTGCTTGATACACAGGCAAAACCTGATTTACGAAACCAAGCCGGTCGTTTTGAAACCGACGGTAAACGCAGCGGCATTGGACCGCAAGCCTCGGAACCTTTTGTACTGGCTGCAGCTACGGAGGTAGCGAATAAAAAAAGCACGTCAACAAAACAGCAGTGGATACAAGCAAGCGGGCCAGAAGGCGTTTCCATCTTAGGCCTCCTTGCGAGTGCTAAAGGCGATGTCTACGCCGCCTCACCC
>JAPPDN010000838.1:0-462 GCA_028824575.1 Candidatus Poribacteria bacterium
GTTCCATATCACAATTGATTATCCTGATAAAGATGCCGAGAAAGAGATCGTGATGACGACAACTGCGGCGTATGAGCCGGAGATAAAAGCCATTATCACAGGCGAAGAGGTGCTACGAATACAACAGGTCGTCCGAAAAGTTCCTATTGCGGAAGCGATTGTAGACTATGCCGTGGAATTGAACCGACAGACACGTCCTACAGCAGATGCACTTGATTTTATTCAGGATTGGGTGCAGTGGGGTGCTGGGCCGAGAGCATCACAATATCTTGTTCTCGGTGCCAAGGCGCGTGCGATTCTCCATGGACGTTATCATGTCTCATACGAGGATATCAAGGCGGTCGCTGTACCGGTGCTACGCCATCGAATTTTGACCAATTTCAACGCAGAAGCCGACGGTATCACGAGCCTGGATATTATCAATAGGCTATTGGAACAGGTCGAACCACCAGCGGTACAATA
>JAPPDN010000838.1:472-4673 GCA_028824575.1 Candidatus Poribacteria bacterium
GGCATTCTAAAACGCCCCAAGAACGTATGGCAGCCCCCGAATTGATGCGGCAGATTAACTATGGCTACGATCCAACTACCGAACGACTTCAAAGAGTTCTTGAAATTGCTGAACTTACGCAAGGAGACGAAAATAGCAAAGAATGAAGATTGCAATCATAGGAACAGGATACGTCGGTTTGACTACAGCGGTGGTCCTCTCCTATCTCAATCATGATGTCGCCGCAGTGGATAAAGATGAAAGCAAACTAACGCTTTTGCACGAAGGGAAAAGCCCTATCCATGAACCCGGCATCCAGAATCTGCTTGAGGGAGTATGGCATACGATCCGTTTTACGCCGAACGTCGCTGAAGTCGTTCCAGAGTCAGAGTTGATTCTGATTGCTGTCGGGACACCGCCGAAGAAAAACGGTGAGGCGGATACGCAGCATGTTGAACAAGCCGCGAGGGAAGTCGCACAGGTCTGCCTACCGAATAGACACTACACACTTGTCGTCAAATCCACGGTTCCGATCGGCACTAACCAGCGCGTCGTTGAAGTTGTGGAGGACGTGTTTTCTGAACGCGGGATCCGAGGAAATATCTCTGTCGCCTCAAATCCAGAATTCCTACAAGAGGGATTAGCGTTGCAAGGTGCATTCTATCCAGATCGGATTGTCGTCGGTGCAAATAGTGACGAAGCCGTTGATACGTTGCGTCGTCTCTATCAACCCATCCTTGAACAGACCTTTGACCCACCAAGCGAGTTTCCACGTCCATCCGCTTACCATCTACCACCGATGATGACAACGGATCCGAACAGTGCCGAGATGATTAAATACGCCGCCAACTCCTTTCTCGCGCTTAAAATTAGTTTTATCAATGAAATTGCTGGGCTTTGTGAGGAAGTTGATGCAGACGTGACAGAAGTCGCACGCGGGATCGGGCTTGACGCACGTATCGGACATCAATTTCTCCGTGCGGGTCTCGGTTGGGGCGGCAGCTGCTACCCAAAAGATACTGCCGCACTGTTAGGTGTCGCAGCGCAATCCGGATACACGATGCCAATCACGGAAGCTGCACGTACCGTTAACTTCCGCCAACGCGCCCGGATCGTTGAAAAGTTACAAGGTACACTGGGAACGCTCAAAGGCAAAACCATCGGTATCTTGGGGCTTGCGTTCAAGCCAAACACGGATGACGTTCGCGAAGCACCTGCGCTGGACATTATCAGAGAACTGCTTGCCGAGGGGGCAATTGTTCGCGCACACGATCCAATCGCTATCGCAAATGCTCGCCGTGCTTTAGGCGGAAACGACGAAACAGACAACAATAGACTGCTTTTCACTGAAGATATATACGAACTTTCGTACGACACGGACGCACTGGTGCTTGTTACTGAATGGGAACCCTATCACAAACTCGAACTCCGCAGACTCGCCAAGCAGATGAAGACCCCTATTCTTATTGATGGTCGTAACGTATATTCGCCAGAAGAGGCGGGAGCTGCAGGTTTTCACTATATCGGGGTCGGCAGAACGTAGTCTTACACATCAAAAACGTTAGCCCGTAAAGGAGTGGAGGGCGGGTTTAAGGAACGTACTTGATAACTCAGATGCACGTTGTTTAACCGCAAGGAAAAATTAAAAAACAGCCTGAACCTTTTGATACCAATTGGGAGCGATATTGCCCACAAAAGCCGTTTCCACCGTATCGCCATATACCCGGTGTCACCCCACATCCGATTCGTGATCCGCTCGGGCACAGTTATGGGATAGAAGAGGCACACGACGCTGAACCGCTGTCGCCGGAACTTTGGAGACAAAACGAAGATTACCTCTACGGTGTGGATCTTTACAATTTCGCCTATTGGTGGGAGGCACATGAAGCGTGGGAAGGGTTGTGGCATCAAGCAGAAGATACATATCGCCTGTTTCTTCAAGGATTAATTCAGGTGTCGGCATCTTTGATTAAGTATCACATGCGGATGCTACGTCCGCTGCGGACGCTTTCTACCGCGGGGCGCGATAAGTTACGGCAAGTTGTCGCTGAATGTGATGATGCAGCCGGAAATTATATGGGCATCAACCTACCAGCATTTTTGGATACCGCCGATGCGTTTTTCACACCTTTCTTCGCCGATACCGTTTCAGAGATTACCTATCGTCAGGAGTCGGTTAAACCGCTAATACTGCTGAAAGATTAACGCATATTTTGAGGAAAGCAATATGCCAACATTCTTGCCTTTTCTCATTTTTAGCTTTATATGTGTTTTTATCGTCGTGTTGCTGCTGATTCTGTTTAAAATAGGGTCATATTTTGGTAGGAGCGATGCGGATGAATTTCGAGCTGTTCGGTGTCCGCAGTGTCAAACGCGACGGAAACCCGAAAAAACAGGGGCGGTCAGAAACCTCGTTGAGCTTGAGATGCGCTGCCCGCGCTGTGGGTACATCTCATGGGATATACCGCCAAAAACGAACCTATCCACACGTCCCACCGATCGCGATAATATGCCGTAATGATACGGTTAGAAATCAGCGAACGCGCCATCATCTGAATGCCAGAACATCCCACGCAACCGAAAAGTTTCATCTCGAACCGCTTCAATAGCAGCGTCGTCCATATCCACACCGAGTCCCGGGGTTGTTGGTAGTTCAATAAACCCGTCTTTGAATACCAAAGGTGTTGAAAATAGCCCTTCTCCGCGTCGATGTCCACCTTCACATATCAGTAAATTTGGCACGGTTGCCATCACATGAACAGATGCTGCGACCCCGATGGGACCCGCAGCGTTGTGCGGCGCGATCGCTATGTTGTGGATTTCCGCCATCGCCGAGATCTTTTTCAGCTCCAGTATCCCACCACAGTGGCGGATGTCGGGTTGTAAAATCGCGCACATCTCACGTTCAATTATCTCTCGGAAACCCCATCGTGTCAAATGCCGTTCACCCGTCGCGATCGGTACCGTCGTTGATTTAGATAAAGTCAGCAGAGGTTCGTTGTTTTCTGGATGGCACGGCTCTTCAGCAAACAGGAGTCGAAACGGTTCTAATTCTTTAACGAGAATTATCGCCATTGTCGGGCTTAATCGCCGGTGCAAATCAACGGCAATATCAACTTCATCACCGACTGCTGTGCGCACCGCTGCGACGCGCGCCACCATCGTGTCAATCGCCTTCGGCGTATCCACAAATCGGACAGGCTGCGGTGAGGCTCCCATTTTCACCGCACGGAATCCCGCTGCCACTGCTTTTTTCGCGCGCGCTGCACATTCATCAGGCGTTGTGCCACCTATACCCGTATAGACGCGGATCCGCCTCCGCACCGAACCCCCCAGCAACTTCCAGACGGGTAGACCGACGACCTTGCCGAATACGTCCCACATCGCCATCTCAATACCGCTTAATGCGCCGACCAGTACCGGCATGCTCCGACTGTAACTTGACCGATACATCGCCTGCCAGTGGTCTTCTATCTGTAGTGGATCTTTACCGACAAGGTATTCTGACATATCGTCTACGGCTTGCGCGACGACGCGCCAATGCTCATAGTTCATCGGTTCACCGTAGCCGATCAAACCTTCATCGGTAAACATTTTCAGAATCATTGCGCGCCCTTGAATCGGTATCGTCTCAAATCCTGTAATTTTCATAGTCTTTGTGTCCTAAACCGGTCGCCACCGGATGATGCAAAAGTGTGAGTTTCCTGTAGCGTTTTCCCATTTGCTGACATCACCATAGCAGGAACCGATAAAAGTTAGTATCTCTTCACCATCTAAACTGATGTGTCGCGGGAAACCTGCGACATGTCCGTGACAGAGATAGTAGACTTCATCGGACCAAGTTTTGCCATTGTCATCACTGACCATTGCACGACCACTGCCGAGTTCTCTCGGATAACGATGATCGTACGCCACAACGGCGAGGTTGTTAGAAAGCCCGACTGCTGCACCGTGGCACTGCCCATGTACACTCGTCAATTGACGCAGATCTGTCCATATTTCACCGTTGTCTACTGAATCAGCAAGGAAAACGGTTTTGTTCGTATGGGGTTGGTCTGCGGGGCCGGGTTGGTAACGAATGACCGCAAGCAGCTGCCCGGGGAAAAGCTCTGCGATATTGACTTCATTGCCGTAATCTGACAAGAAGAAGCGATTTGGGAAGGTGTGTCCATCATCATCGGAAACGAAAACATAGGTCGGGTTCGTGCCTTCGTCAAACGGA
>JAPPDN010000838.1:4683-11107 GCA_028824575.1 Candidatus Poribacteria bacterium
GGAGCATCACGCTTTTTGATTGGAAGGAGAAGTGTGCCATCGCTGAGTCGGGTCAGACTTGAACCAGCAACAGTTTTCTGAAATGGTGCGACATCTATTTCACTCGTCTGCTCCCAAGTCTCACCCTCATCATCGGATAGCCAGACAGTGGTCGGCTGTTCTTCACCCTGTTGGCTTACATTAATAAGTTGCCCGTGCCGATTGGCTTGCAACAACCATCCACTAAACCCGAACGCGGAGGGATCTCTATTGAGGTGTTCCCAAGTCTTACCACCATCGGTGGACTTGGAAAAGATAGTCTGCTGCACCGCATAGATAATCCCATCGGGTGTTAAAACGAGATTCAATCCCTGATAATGTGCTTTCGGGTCCAAAGGCATGCGGATTTTCTCTACTTCCACCTTGTTTAGAACACCACGGCAGGCGTGTAGAATATAATCACCTGCTTGCATATCGCTCAATTGGATCGGAGTGGCGACAACACCGCCCATATTTTCGGTTGATAGCATTTGCAAGACTCCCCTATAGTAGGTTTTCTCTTGTCCTAAGCGATGAATTATGGCAAAATATTTGAAATACCCATCCTGCTAATATACACCATAGCACCGGACGATGCAAGCCATATTTGAAGGAAAAGAAATATGAACATATTTGATGACACTCGGACACATTACAATGCGGCGGGTGTCCACCCGACAACCGACCCTGATAATCCGAAATCACAATTTGCCGTTGATAGGTACGAGAACCACTTACCTAAGCTGATAAAGCCCGGCATGCGTGCATTAGACTTAGGCTGCAATGCTGGACGGTTCACTTTTGCTATGGAAGATATGGGCGCGATAGCAACAGGTATTGACTTCGCAGAGATTCCACTCCGCCATGCTAAAAAGGTGGCAGAGAAAAGAAAAAGTCGCTGTCAATTCAACATTGGAGATATGGCTGCGCTACCTTACAAAGAAAATGCATTCGATCTCGCATTGCTCCCGCATAATATTGGGTACTTATCTTACCAAACGTTGGAAAGCATGTCAGCCCAGCTTAAACGGATTCTATCAGATAACGGCATTTTCGTTGTAACTATGCACGATGAATTGGTCAAAAGAGCGGGAGAGGAAGCCCTTCCAAAGCGATACGATGTCCAGACCGGTTTGATAGGAGGAAGTCGGACAATTCCAGACCAAGGTACGTACGCGTCGCCATGGTACTTTTGGACAGTTGCCTTTGCTAAGTACGTTGTTGAGAAGCACCTTGCTTTAGAACAAGTAGAGCAGATAGAAGATAATAGATTTATATTGGTGTTCCGTAATAAAAAACCTGAGGGTTAGCCCGTCTGACCAATATACAAGATATGCGCAGCCATGTCCACTATGGCGGGTTCTGTCGCTGTTTCTAAGACTAACTCAACCCAGCGTTTCCACTTTGTTGGATCTTCCGCCACCGTGTTGGTGGCTTCAAACAATCCCGTTGAGAGCCCCTCACAGCCTACCATTTCCAGTGTCGTCAATCCACACGATTCAGCGAGTTGCTGAAGTTCAGAAGCCCGAAAAAAATGCCATAGACTGTCTTGAACGAGGTTGTTCCCTTTTCCTTCCTTTATCAACTCCCAGTATTGGGGTATTATCAGTTCCTGACTCACACGACTGAGAACGGTCCGTAGCATCGCCAAGTATCCCATAACACTAATACAGACAATCGCCCCAAGTTTAGCAACCCGAACTAATTCAGAAGTTGCTTGGATTCGCTCGGTTTCATCACTGATATGTGTTAACGGACCGCCGAGGCATAGCACCGCGTCAAAGTCATTCGTATCAAAGCGTGAAAGGTCTCGGACATCTCCAACAACCGACGCGACCAATCGGCTCGAAACGGCTTTCGGTTCTAACTTGACTTTTTCTTCAGCAAAAGCCGTGTAGGTTGGGTCAATATCCAAAAGAACGACATCATACCCTGCTCGACAAAGTTCGAGCGTATAACGCCCTGGTCCGCCGCCTGCATCTAAAATCTTACCCGTCTCAGGCAGGTGTTTCCGAAGGTAATGCATCGTGACCAGAAACTCCAGTGAATTATAAGCATCTTTCACAAGTCGATGCCATTCGCCAATTTTAACTTCATTTTTTTCCCGCATTGATTTTATCTCCGAGATATTGATGTCTAACAACCAAGTTTAATTATAACAAGGATCCGCTGAAACCTGTTCAACACCTTAAATCCTATATAGTTTTGAAAATTCGTAATTTTTCCGCTTGTTCTGACACGATAAAGCGTGGTAAAATAGCCAATACGCTTTGCAGGACAGCCCTCGCATTGATTGGTTACTTCAGTTAGAGAAAATAAGGACGTACTGATACCGAAAGATTCTCCGAAAAGGGTAGGAGTTCCATAAATGGCACAACAAGATGCGATAGAACATCTCGAAACATTCGGCTATTGTTTGATTGAGGATGCAATTCCTGCGGTGCAAGCCGATGCGATGGCGGAGCAATACTTCCAACTTCATCAAGATCCAGCGAATCACCAGACTTTTCAAGACCCAAACGCAGAACTGTATCAAACCCTCTTCGGCGTGATTAACCTTGATGAGATGTGTTGGGAATGCATCGCACACCCACAGGTACTACAAGTCGTCCGTCATTTTCTCGGCGATAGCGCACGGTTAGGTGAGGCATGCACGAAATGGGTCAAGCCGCGTGCGCCGCAGGGTGGTATCCATTCCGATTCAACGCATGATCTGCCAGCGCGCCTTCCCGAAACGCCGTGGATGATTAATTCAATCTGGATGATAACAGATTTTACCGTTGAGAACGGCGCGACGCTCGTCGTACCGTTTAGCCATCGCGCACGGCGTAGACCCTCGCAATCCGATATTGCAGAGAGTCATCCGATATCTGTCTGCGGACGACGTGGCTCTGTACTCTTATGGCACGGGGGGACATGGCACGGGCAAGGGGCAAATACTACCGATGACCAGCATCGCATGGCGTTGAATATCGCCTATTACCCTGCATGGTGGAACCTCATGCGCGAGGGTGGACACCAACCTGTTTTTCCGGCAACCTTTGCGCGGATGCCAGAGGACCTTCAAGCACTTGTGAGACATAAGGTCGCAAAACGGCGTGAGGACATCTATGAGTTTTAATCTGACCAAACGCCAGCGTTATTGTTGCGTCACAGTCTTGAGAACCGCCTTGGTAGCGTCCGAGATATTGAGCGTTGTGAACGCCGTATCGGATAACGCAACCCAATAGTACGCTTGATGTTCGGTAGGATTAAGTTTGATCTCACCGTCCTTGACCTCAACAAGAAAGTTGAAATGTCTCGTTTTTTTGCCGGAACTGGATCTATAATCAAAGGATCCGAGGTATTCAAGGACTGATATTACAATAAGTCCTGTCTCTTCCTGTACTTCCCGGGGGAGTGCGGTGAGTAGCTCTTCTCCTGCCTCTACGGTCCCACTCGGAATTTCAACGAATCCACCCATGAAGTCAGATAAAACTCGCTCCAAAAGCAGGAACTTGTCATTTTTGTAGATGACCGCGCCCACAACCAATTTTTGTACGCCGTCTTTTTGAGCATCAGCCAACAGCTGCTGAATGAGAATGTGGTCAATGTTTGACTGCATATTGTGGTTCATTTCACCCGTTGTCCTGCTTGAAACACTGCTGTCACTCGGCTAACGGCATCCACATCGTTCGTTGGATCGCCCTCAAAAGCAACGAGATCAGCGATTTTGCCCGGAGCAATGGTCCCAATGTCGTCCGCCATCCCAATTGCCTCCGCGGAGATACGGGTTGCTGAGATGAGTGCCTCTGCTGGCGTAAATCCGACTTCAACGAGCAGTTGCAAATCGTAGTCGAGATGACCGAATGCGAGATTGCCAACCCCGGAATCGGTGCCGGGGACAATCCGGTCCCGAAGATCGTAGTCGAGCATACGGCGCATCACATCTAAGCGTACTTCTGCGCGTGCCTCAAGTCGTTGCAATTCGGTTGCTTCATCGGCAGAGATCGTCCCATTGTCCCGTTTTGCACGGAGTTCAACGATACGCGGATAGCCTGTCCATGCTTGGAGGGTCGGACTAATCCAAATGCCAGATTCCGCCATCATTTCGGCGATTTTGGGATCGAAACGGAGTTCGCCGTCTGGGTCGAGAAACTCGGCATGTTCCATTAAGTCAATGCCTGCCTCAACCGCACGCACCATAGATTCTTTCGCGCGGCAATGTGCCACCGTAAGGCGATGGAAGTGGTGTGCCTCGTGGACAGCGGCGTGCAGCTCGGCGACAGTGTAACTGGCGCGTCCGGGAATCGTTCCGACAGTGCCACCGCCTGATGCCATAATCTTAATATAATCTGCGCCTTCATGAACCAAGCGACGGACCGAGCTGCGCATTTCAGCCTCGCCATCCGCTGTCTCGTTGCACATGTGGAAATGTCCGCCTGTGCAAGTAATCGGTCGTCCGCTCACTAAGGCACGGGGACCGGGAATGTAACCACGTTCAAGCCCTTCTTTGAGCGTAAATCCGACTCTGTTTCTCGCGCCATGTTCGCGGATCGTCGTAATCCCCGCGGCAAGATGGCGTTGTAGATTCATTGCACCGGTCAGCACCATCATCTCATCGGTTTCCGAGAACATCTGAACGTAGTTCCGTCCATCGCCTGCAAGACTCAGGTGTGTATGTCCGTCAATGCGGCCCGGTGCGAGGCACGCATCGCCGAGGTCGATAAGCTGCGCGTCAGGTAGTGTCTGTTTCGCAATCTCTTCTTGATGTCCTACAGCATCAATCCGTCCGTTGGTTACGAGGATTGCCTGATCGGTTTTAGCGGATGTGCTTATCCCGTCAACGAGTCGAGCCGCACGAATCTGAACAGTTTGGTTTGACATAAATCCGATTCCTTCTAAATTGCCTTGTTGATATCAGACCTTTACGACGAACTCCGTACATCCGTGTCGGAACCATTCCCGAAGGATTGTGTCTTCGTTGCGAGTCCGTTTCGCCTGTGAACCTGTCGCTTTTGAGAGGTCTATTGTTGCCGATACGATGTCATCTCCGAAGAATCCAGCCTCTTTAATAACGTTGCCGTCTGGATGTATAATCTTCGAGTTCCCGTGTGATGAGCCCGGTGAACGGATGTCATCAGGATTCGCAGGCGTATTCGCCATCACGAGATAAATACCATTTTCTGTTGCACGCGAGATCGGCATCGCGCGATAAGCAGAAAGTTTGTATTCCGATAGCAAACCCGCCTCACACGAGCAGAAGATGCAGAGCTGCGCACCCATCGCCGCGGGTAACTTAACCAATTCAGGGTAGCGCACATCGTGGCAGATGATAAAACAACACGCAACGCCTGCAAGTTGCACAATCGGTAGTTTACCACGGTTGTTGGTGCACCATTTCTCACCAGCGAGGAAGGTCTTACCGTAACGGTATTTCAGGCTCCCTTGCTGGTCGAAAATCGCTAAATCGTTGTGCCAATTCTCGCCATCGTGATGTGCGGAACCGACGACAACAGCCATCGCGTGCCGACGCGCAGCCTCGGCAATTTTTGCCTCAGCCTCTTTAAAAACCTGTGGAGAGATACGTTCCCAATAATCTGTCCGACAACAGTAGCCGAACAGACACCCTTCTGGGAGTACCGCAATCTGGATGCCTATCTCCGCACACATTTCAATCTGTTGAAGCACTTTCACGGTGTTAGCAGAAACATCTTCACCTGTGAGCAGTTGGCATGCTGCTATTTTAATCTGGTTCTCAGCCATCTGAATGTCCTCCTTTGTGTTTTCGGCATTGTATCACATCCGCTCATTTGATTCAAGGGACGGTAAAATCTCTCTGAAGTAGAATTTATTCTAAAAAATTAATATTTTTTTATTTTTTGGGATTTTGCACGTTTTTGCCGAAAAAAAGTGTCTTTAATATGTAGTTCGTCGATGAACATCGACCTATGTTATCTATTCAATTTTTTGGGGTGAAAGTATTGATAAGGGGAAATAATGAAAATGAATTCAACATTTCACGTTTGCGCGCTTCTCATGGCAGTACTGATATTCAGTATACCTGTTGGCACTTTTGCACAGCAGAGTTCCGTGCAGGCTGCTGAAGCCATAGCCAATGCTAAAGCCGATGCTAACAAAGATGTAAACAAGCCTTTATGGTTTGGTGCTGGTTGTTTCCTTTCCGGGTCTGCATTTTTGCTGAAGCCGTATGGTTATTTTGCACTTCCAATTGGTAGTATCGGAGGCTATCTTTACCAACCAGCACCTCCACCTTCGCGGTTGATTGGGAAATCACCTGAGTATATAGCTGCTTACACATCAACTTACAAATCAAAGAGAGGAGAGATTCAAGCGAACTCAACTGCAGCAGGTTGTCTCAGCGGTTGTCTTATCATTGTGGTTGCAACTGGAAGTATAGGTGTTG
>JAPPDN010000139.1:0-5075 GCA_028824575.1 Candidatus Poribacteria bacterium
TAGCCCTTGCGATGCCGACGTACAAACTGCCGTGGTTTATGGACGTGCGGCCGCTGCCGAAGCCCTCGAAAATGCCGGTATTGTTGATCCAAGTCGTGTTGCCTTGGTGCTTGGAACATGTAATGGATTGGGGAGGAAAGAGATACATGCTATAAGTGTTGATCTTGTAAATTGTCTGAAGCTTGGTGGCCCATCGATTACGGTTTCTACGGCTTGTGCATCATCGACGCATGCGATAGGCTTTGCAGCGGATATGGTGCGACGGGGCGTGGTGGAGTATGTTCTCACGGGGGGTGTGGATCAGCTCTACCCGGAAATTTTCGCTGGCTTTCATAGCCTCGGACTCTTATCGAAAACACCTTGTGCGCCATTCAGCACAGTTGTTGGAACAACGCTCGGTGAGGGAGCTGCGTTTCTGCTTCTCGAATCCGAATCCTCCGCCAACGCGCGGGATGTCGTCCCCTTAGCTGAGTGCATGGGATATGGATTCTCCGCCGATGCCTTTCATGACACAACACCGGATCCTTCTGGTTTCGGGATTGCGAAAGCACTCTCTACTGCAGTAACGGATGCCGGGCTTACTCCTGAATCTATTGATTATCTGAATGCCCACGGCACGGGTACAGCCCCAAACGATGCGGCGGAATGGCGGGGAATCCAGTCTGTCTTCGGTGATTACGCGGACCAATTACCTGTCAGTTCAAGCAAGAGTTTCCTCGGGCATGCCCAAGGTGCTGCCGGTGCGCTTGAGGCTGTGGTTACGTTGTTGGCGATGACACACGCCGTTGTTCCGCCCACCCTCAATTTTACCAAACCGCGTCCGAATTCGCCGACAGATCCTGTTGCTTCAAGAAAACCGAGGCCCCACGCCACACAGCACTCGGTATGTGCCAATGCTGCGTTTGGAGGGCTCAACGCCGCTTTGGTTTTTGGACAGCCCAATGCCGTGTTGGTCCCGCGAAGAAAACTGCCGCGTCCCATTGGGATCATCGGTGCAAGCATGGTTAAGGATTGCCACCAGATTCACCAATATGTGCCACGCACCGAACTGCGGGGGTTAGATCCCACAGCGCGCTTTCTTGCCAGTGCTGTCGCGAACACCTTGACAGATGCCCGACTGAGACTGCGTTCATCAGACTGTGAAGGCATCGGACTTTTCGTTGGTCAGAACCGTCCTTCCGTGGAGAGCCTCCAAGCCTTTCAGAAAAGTGTTGAGGCACGCGGATTCGCACAACCTTCAGCGTCCGCCTTCACACGAATGGCGTGTAGTTACGCGACAGGTGCTTGTTGTAGACTTTTTGGTTTGAAAGGACCTGCGGCAACCTTGTCAACAGGGCGAGATAGTGGACTGACAGCTCTTGTTCTCGCTGCGGACCATCTTGCTTGGCGGGACGATGTCGGTGCTTTACTCGCAGCGGCAGTTGATGAACCGTATGAGGGGGATGACTTTGATTATGATCATGGTGCCGCTAGTATCCTGCTTAAGGCAGGCACCTCGGACGCTCTTGTTCATCTTGCGAGTTGGGCACTCGCAACCGATTGTGAAGGTGCCGTTGAACGCGCCTTGGCGAAAGTCTCTCTCAACCGTGAAGAAGTTGTACCAATAGTTGTACCGGGCCCCCCTACTGTTACAGGACTTTGGGCAGTTACTGCAGCTGTAAATGCCCTAAGACAGGGTGAACCGGGCCCTTTCCTCATTAGTAACCAAGGGGACGGGGCTGCGGGGGCAGCAATTATTTTGCAAATGGAGAATGGACATGCAAGCTGAACTTAAAGAAAAAATTAAACAACGCGAAAACACCTATAATCGTGTGACTGGATTGCTGATCTCTTATCTGGCGTTGGATATTTCCAGTGAGCAATTGGATCCAGATACGCCCCTTTTTGGTGTTGGACTGGAACTCGACTCTATAGATGCTATCGAAATCATTATAAGTTTGGAATCGGAATTTGGGATCGTTTTGGACGACGGAGAAAGCGCGTCCTTTTTACGGACCATCAATTCACTTGTCGACGAGGTGATACATCGAAAGGAGGTTGAACTTGATGAAAGGAACTGAAATCGGTTATAACGCCATTCGTAACTCGGTGGCATTTACCGAAGAATCTGACCTCTGCTGCCTGCAGTTGACAGGTAGCCAAGCGTTTGATGTCTTTGATGCGGTATGTCCATGCGATGTCTTTCTTCAAGATGGACAGATGAAGTACACACTGCTGCTCAATGAAGACGGCACCCCTTTTGCCGACATCTATGTTTGCAGGAAGGGAGAAGAGGCATATCTGCTCGGCTATGGCCCCAGTGTTGAGGCACTCATGGATTGGATCACTGAACACAGTACAGAAAACACTGATTTTTCGATCATCGACCTCAGCAAAACGTATGATCCCTTAGCCCTCGACGGTCCCTATGCTTGGGAATTGTGTGCGGAAGTTCTCGGACCTGATATACTCGGTTTGCCCTATTTGGGAATGAAGATCTCCGATGAGGTACTCGTGTTTCGGGCAGGTAAAACAGGAGAATACGGGTATCACCTGCTGGTACCAACGCATCAGAAAAACGCTTGGCTTGAAAAACTCAGCACTGCTGGTAGGGCATTTGAGATGGCACATGCAAATGAGGCAGCACGGGCGCAATGTGCACTGGAGAATTTTTTCTTTGATATTAACAGGGAAGGACAGTACGGGCTTACACCCTTTGAGTTGCAGTTGCAGTGGCGGTTGTCTTCACAGAAGGCTGCATATCCAGGTGCTGAAGCGATCCGCACCCGCCGGCAATCCGGGTGGACGCGCAGACTTACCTGTTTTTCAACACCGGATCCGGTCAAAGTTGATACGGCGGTTGTCTGTGATAATGAGGTCGTAGGACATATTTTAGCAATCGGATATTCCCCTATGCGTGGCGATTACGTCGGTAAGGCATTACTCCGCCGCCCATATTGGCACGCCGGATTGGATGTTTTTCAGGTTGACGGATGCCCTTTAAAGACGCTATCGCCACCAGCGGTTAATAACCGCAGTTGGAACATTAGCCCCTACAGCGATAGTTTTCGCACACGGGAGAAGGAGAATACCTCTTGAGAAACAGTGAAAAATTCTACATCGGTGCCGATGTCATTGGATACCTGATACCTCAGCGTCATCCAATGCTGATGGTGGATCAGATTATTGATTATCGCGGGTCGCCAGAGTACCAACTTTCTGCCGAACGCTATGTGTCGGCGAATGAACCGGTATTTGTTGGACATTTTCCAGATTTGAAATTGTGGCCCGGTGTCCATACGATTGAAGGACTCCGACAATGCTGTGTACTTTTTGATATACTTCATCAACTCGACGAACGTGATCTTCTGGGTGGGCTCCAGGTGCTTCAAAGATCCAAAATGCTACAACCACGAGTGGACAAAAAACTGTGCCAACGGGTGCTTGACACTTTGCCAGAGATACGCCAACTCGCACAGGTACCGCTGAGATTGCGCGTAAAACTGATCGCTCCCATTTTCCCAGGATGTATCCTTGTGTATCAAGTCTATCGAAACACCTTTGATCTGCACACCTGGTCCGTGCAAGCTGAAGTCAATAGCCGGTGTGTTGCGCAAGGAGAAATCGCGTATCCATCTGGTGTTAAGTGACTTCTTTTCGACAGTATTGCCCAAGTAACGATGTTCCGCTGTTTAAAACGGCTGTATCTACAAAATTAGAGGCGCAGTTGGGAAATATCTTTATCAAAGCACGTTTACATCGATTGGTGTTACGAAAGCACTCGGAGGTGATACGTCAGGTTTAGGCGTGCCACTATCGTATCATTTAGCGAAAACCCTCACGGAGGATGTAATGGCAATTCAAATTGTTAAACCTCGGATACGCGGATTTATTTCTACCAATGCCCATCCAACTGGATGCTACACGAATGTGCTGGAGCAGATAGGCGAGATTAAACAAGGTATTCCTTACAGAGAAACGGGTATAAACGCGCTTGTCATCGGTGCGTCAACGGGGTACGGGCTTGCCTCTCGTATTGCTTTGACGTGGGCTTTGGGTGCGAAAACGCTTGGACTTCTTTATGAGCGACCCGCCGATGTCAGACGGACTGCGACAGCAGGGTACTATAACACTGTCGCCTTTCATCGGCAGGCAGCGGAGGATGGGTTTTTCGCGGAGAGCCTCAACGGAGATGCTTTTTCAGATGAGATGAAGTCGGAGGCTATTAACCGACTTAAAGCAGCGTTTGGTAAAATAGATATCCTCGTCTATAGTATTGCCGCGCCACGACGCATACATCCAACGACAAGGGTTGCACATCAATCTGTCCTGAAACCGATTGGCGCGCCGTATACAGGGAAGACAATCGATCTGAATCGGGAAGTCGTCGTCCCTGTGACAATTCTCCCCGCCAATGAGCGAGAGATCGCCGACACGATCGCCGTAATGGGGGGTGAAGATTTAGAGATGTGGGTTGACGCATTGACAGAAGCGGATTTACTTGCACCAGAAGTCAGAGTTGTTGCTTATACCTACATCGGGAGTTTCTTAACCTGGCCCATCTATAAGGACGGAACTATTGGTAGAGCGAAGGATGATCTCAAGGCACGTGTGGATATGCTTGACAAGCGACTCGCAAATATCCTCGGCGGCAATGCATATGTTTCGGTGAATAAATCCGTCGTTACACAAGCATCTGCGGCGATCCCGGTCGTGCCCCTCTATCTCAGCATCCTCTATGACATTCTTAACGCCAAAGGGACCAATGAAGCACCAATTGGACAAATGCGAAGGCTTTTCTCTGAGCATCTCGGACCTGGACAACAACCCCAACTCGACAATGAACGCTACATCCGTCTTGATGACGAGGAATTGCAAACTCAAGTAACCTCCGCAATCGCCGAGCGTTGGGTGCGGATTGATACCGATAACTTCCATGACCTCTCCGATTACGCAGGCTTCAGACGAAACTTCCGAAACCTCTTCGGATTTGAAGTTGACTCCGTGGACTACGATGAAGCGGTGGAAACGGAGTTAGTGTTCTAAAATTTCCACTTACTGCCTCGTTCTTAATGTGAAACCCATTGAAATAGGAG
>JAPPDN010000139.1:5085-11058 GCA_028824575.1 Candidatus Poribacteria bacterium
ACTTATATACCCGTGATCAACATCAACCCGCTAAATCCCTATCATCCTTGGTAAATGTCTACATATTTTGATAATTCACCATAAATAGCCTTGTATTTCAATTGGGGTGCCCTGCTGCAAGACCCTATAATTCTGCTAAACACTCGAAAAGTGCATCCAAACAGACGTATAAGTGAAAGTTATATCAACGGAGAATGTGCCTTAATGCTTTGGACGCTGGTTCGACATGAACTCTTAATGAATTTAATGACGTTCCGCTTTTTGGTTACGATTATTGCGTCTATGTCACTTGTACTTGCGGGGAGCATCGTCTTAACGGACAATTATGAGCGGAGACTCGCAAGTTACAATAAGGATTTCCAAAAACACCAAGAGGGAAACTTTAGCGGAAAAACATATTCATCTTTCATGCCGGAGCTTGACAGAGCACCCAATCCACTGAGCCTCTTTAATCAGGGACTTGACAAACGCGCGAAGAATTCCCTCCAAATCAGAATTGGAAAAGTTCCGTTTTTATGGGGGGATGTTAGCCGTAATACAGGGTTCAGCAATCCTTTCCGATACTTACTCGCCGATATAGATCTGGTATCCATCTTCCAAATCCTTTTCAGCCTTCTCGCTCTGGTTTTCGCCTACGACGCAATCGCTGGCGACCGCGAGAACGGTACGTTACGTCTAATCCTTGTCAATCGCGTTGGACGCGGATGGATTGTGTTGGCAAAGTATCTGGGTGCCATGCTATGCCTTACACTACCGCTGCTAATGAGTTTTCTGTTGGCACTACTGCTCCAACTTCAATCCAATGCTATCCATTATAGTGCCGACGACTTTTTTCGGATTGGCGGTATCTTCCTCACAACGGTCATCTATACCTCCACGTTCTATCTCATCGGATTGTTTATCTCCAGCGTGATCCACCGCACGGCAACGTCGCTTATCGTTTCAATGTTTATTTGGGTGGTGTTGACACTGCTCTATCCGAATGTGAGTCTGTTCCTCGTCAATCGCTTCATTGATACAGAGGAGAAAGTAAAGCAAGCGGATCAAGCGATTGACCAAATCTTGGAACAATTCTACTGGACTGAAAAGGTACCTGGAAATCCGTTTGAGAACCCGCTATTACTGAAGGGCAGCAAGTCAGGTGTCACGAGTTCCAGTACCACGCATCTAAAGAAAGATATTACGTTCATTCCACATGAATCGGAAGTCCATGTCCCAACGGTTAAAGCCTATTTTCAAGAATTAACAGCCGCTCGAATTCGGACCGCTGGCAGAATCTGGCAAATACGAGAAACAGCCTTTGCTGAAACCTATATTCGTAAATCGGGTATTGCTCGAAACGCACTCCGATTTTCACCCGCAGGCTTATATCACCTCTCCACAGAGGCGTGGGCGGGGACGGATCTCGCGAGAATGCAAGACTTTTTTAAAGCAGGGCGACAGTATCGGGAAACAATATTGGACTATTTCTACGATAAAAAGGCATTCAGTTCACGGCAATGGTTTGCGAGTGATAAAGGGGCCGTCCGATGGGACGATGCCCCACGGTTCTCTTATCAACCACCGAGTGTGTTTGAGGATGCCAGTAACCGCGCGCTCCGCGACCTACTTCTACTTTTCGTTCTGAATCCAATACTACTTATGATTACCTTCGCGGTTTTCAGTCGGCAGGAGGTCTGAGATGCTCTGGCATATTGTGAAACGGGAATTGTTTGAGCAAGTCAATAGCCTCCGTTTCGCACTCGCGATGCTGCTGATTGTTTTTTTAATGCTCGTCAACGCCGTCGGGCACATTGACGAATATAAAACACGACAAGCAGAATATGGACAGCAGGTTTCAGCGTACTCGGCGAGACTTGAAGGGAATAGTAATAATCTTTACAAACTCGTTTTAAACGGTCCCGGTGAACTTCACAAGAAGCCTTCACCACTCTCTTTCTGTGCGCACGGCAGTGAAAATAATCTCCCTAAATTTGCATCCGGGGGACGTGCAGGATGGGGAATAGGCAGTGTCTCTGGTATCTGGCGATTAAAATATAGTGGATTTCCATCCATAAAAGCGAAAGATATTTTTCCAGTATTCTTAAAAATCGACTGGATTCTCATCATCTCCAATGTCCTGAGTTTTCTCGCCCTCGTTTTTACGTTTGACGCGATTTCTGGTGAAGTGGAACACGGCACCCTCCGATTGACGTTATCTAACTCTATTGCGCGTCGGACAGTACTCACTGGTAAATTTTTAAGTTGTCTTATGAGTCTCGGTGCTGTTTTTATGAGCGGTGTGTTGGTTAACCTCCTGTTACTTTACCTCTCTGGAACGCTCCAACTCAATGCCCAAGAATGGAGCAGAATCGGTGGTGTTTTCGTTGTGGGTTTGATATATATCGCTGTCTTTATCGCCTTAGGGTTTCTCATATCTACGCTTGCTAACAACGCCTCAACGAGTCTTGTAATTCTGCTGCTGATATGGGTAATTTGGGTTATCCTTGTGCCGTCAATGCTTGGCACAATTATGAGTGGGTTGAACCAGCCATCAATCCGCCGTGGCCCGAGTCCAGTATATTTCAGCCGTAGTGGGCTCCGAGAACGCTACATAGCCCGCGGATTAGAAGATGCAGCTCCTACCCGTAAGCGTCCACCGACACCCGCAACACTGCTCTGGGCTGAGTTTCTAAACGAGGAGGCGAGAGAAGGCGCGAGATTGCACAGAGCCTACTTAAACGCACAGGTAAACCAGATTCAGATTGCCAGAGAAGTCAATCGTATCTCACCGACTGCAATTGCGCAATACGCCGTTGAATCCCTTGCAGGAACTGGGTTCCAAAGACATCTGAATTTCTTGAAAAACGCCGAGCGTTATGCCGAGGAATTCAACGATTTCCTCATCTCTGCCGACCGCGCAGATCCAGATAGTCTACATGTCCCCTTCGTCAGGGAAGGCATGTCCGATAAACCCGTCTCCTTTGAAAGCATCCCCAAATTTCAGGATCGAGTGCGTTTAGGAGATGCGTTCAAAGGCGCAATGTTAGATGTGACACTGCTATTGCTCTTTTTTACAGTGTTATTTGCGGCGGCACACGTCTCCTTCCAGCGTAAAGAGATATAAACCAGAGAACATATCGGTTCATACTTATGATTTGCAGAAATGACAGAGTGGAATTCAAAGTATTGTTAAGAAGATCAAAGTTTTGCTGTTACTGGCAAAAATTGACAACACAATTTGCGGTTGACTTTGGCATCAGAATGTTATAAACTCTACCCAAGTTGCCACCGAAAGAGTTAAGGAAGATAAATACGATGCTTTGGACGCTGATTCAACGAGAGATTTTAGCGAATTTGATGACATTCCGCTTTCCCATTGCAGTTATTGCCTGTGTCATACTTGGGCTTACAATTACCGCCGCCTTAACGGACAATTACGAGCGACGACTTGCCAGTTACAATGAAGCATTTCAAACGCATCAGGAAAAAAACTTCAGTGCTAAAACTTATTCAGGTCTGACCCTACAGTTGGATCGACCCCCCAACCCGTTGAGCCTTTTTAACCAAGGACTTGATAAGCGCGCCGCGAATTCTGTTCGACTTCACCGGGACAAAGTGCCTTCCGTGTGGGAAGATAACTATTTCAGCACTGGCTTTGATAATCCTTTCCGACACCTTCTCACGTCAATTGATATTGTTACTGTCTTCCAAATCCTTCTCAGTCTGCTTGCCCTTGTTTTTGCCTACGATGCAATAGCTGGGGAACGTGAAAATGGAACACTCCATCTGATACTGGCAAATCCTGTAGGACGCGGTCTAATAGTGTTATCAAAGTATCTGAGTGCCATGATCTGCCTCATGCTGCCAGTGCTTATCGGTTTTCTATTGGCATTAATGCTGCAGCTTCAATCCTCTGTTATCGACTACAGCACTGTTGATTTCCTCCGAATCGGTGGTATTTTATTGACCACTATCGTTTATGTCTCCGCCTTCTACCTTATTGGTCTCCTCATTTCATGCATCAGCCGCCGCACAGCGACATCACTGATTAGTTCAATGTTCATTTGGGTAGTTTTGACGTTCATCTATCCAAACGCGAGTCTCTTCATGGTGAATCACTTCATTGAGACAGAAGAGAAGATAGAACAAGCCGACCGCGAAATCTCGCAGATAATGGAAGGTTTTCAGCGAGAAAAGGCGAAACTTAAAGATCCGTTTGCGCCGCCCTTCCTATTGAAAGGACGCTGGGGCGGAGGTTCAATTTCTAAGGATGTCGTACGCGTCGAAGCGGAATCCGAATTGGAAATCCCGACCGTTAAAGCCTATTATCAAGAATTAGAACCTCAGCGGCTTCGTGCCGTGGCAGCTGCGTGGTTGGTGCGAAAACAAGCCTATTCTGAAACCTTCGTTCACAGATCAACATCCGCCCGAAACGCACTTCGACTCTCACCTGCGGGGCTCTATTACCTGGCGACGGCCGCATACGCAGGCACCGATCTCGCTGCGATGGAGGCTTTCTTCAAAGCGGTTCGGCAGTATCGGCAAACGATATTGGACTATTTCTATGACAAAAAGGCGTTCAGTTCACGACAGTGGTTTGCCAGTGACAAGGGGGCAGTCCGGTGGGATGATCTGCCCAGGTTCTCTTATCAAGCTTTAAAGGGTTTAGCAGCGGATAGTTCCCGTGCCTCTGGAGAGTTACTGCGGCTTCTCCTCCTAAATCTTGTGCTGTTGATAGTAGCCATTGTGGTTTTCAGTAGACAGGAGGTGTGAGATGCTTTGGCACATCGTCCAACGCGAATTATTTCAACAGTTCAACAGCCTCCGTTTTATGTTCGCACTTCTCCTCATCGTTTTTCTGATGATTCTCAATGCTATTGGACATATTAAGCAATACAAAACGCGACAGATAGAATACCGTCAGCAGGTGTCTACCGCCTTGGAACGTTTGAAAAAAAACAGTGATAATCTCTACAATCTCGTTGTGCGTGGCCCGGGCGGACTTAACAAACAGCCTTCAAAACTCGCTTTCTGTGCACACGGCAGTGGAGATTATCTACCGACATCTGTATTGGGTTGGAGCGCGGGATGGGGAAGAAGTGATCCTACCTACCAAGTATCAGGATTATGGCGGCTCATGTATGATGTCTCACCACCGATAACCGCCACAGATATTTTTCCAACGTTCCTAAAAATCGACTGGATACTTATCATTTCCATTGTGCTCAGTTTTCTGGCACTTGTTTTTACGTTCGACGCGATTTCTGGCGAGGGGGAACGGGGAACACTCCGTCTCACGTTGTCTAATTCTGTTGCGAGAGGCACCGTACTCGCTGGCAAGTTTTTAAGTATCCTGATGAGTCTCGGGGTGGTACTTCTGATCGGTATCTTGATGAACCTACTGCTGCTCTCTGGGACCCTTCAATTAAACGGACAGGAATGGGGGCGAATCGTAGGGGTTGCTATGGTAAGCTTGATGTATCTTTCCATTTTTATTGCCCTTGGGCTTTTCGTCTCTTCACTCACGAACCGCTCCGCGACAAGTCTCGTTATTCTGTTACTTCTATGGGTTATTTGGGTGCTGCTGATACCCGCAACATTTGGAACGATTTTGAGTGGATTGAACCAACCCGTAAGCACGCAAGATTACAAGGCACAACGTTCCAGCCAGCGCAAAGAAATCACAGAACGTTATGAAGCGCGTGGATTATACGATCATGTTCCGACTCGCGTCCGACCTCCAACGGACGCGACATTGCTCTGGGCGCAGTTTTTGAACGAAGAGCAGCGAGCTGATCACCGATTGAATAAAGAATTCTTAGCGACACGGATACACCAGATCCAGGTTGCAAGAGAGTTCAATCGTATCTCACCGACAGCCATTGTGCAGTACGCCGTTGAATCGCTTGCAGGAACGGGGTTCCAAAGGCATTTGGATTTCTTGAAAAACGCCGAGCGTTATGCCGAGGAATTCAACGATTTCCTCATCTC
>JAPPDN010000142.1:0-6751 GCA_028824575.1 Candidatus Poribacteria bacterium
GGCAGGTGTAGGCGCGGGTTCGTGCGCCTCCGAACGACTGTGACAAAAGTAGACGTGATTCAAATCACCCGGAAGGCAAGCAGCAAGCTGCTCCGCTAAAATCGTTGCCGGGACATTAATCTGCGAGTGTGGATAGTAAGGTAACTTCTGTATCTGTTCATAGACTGCATCTGCGATCTCCTGCCTGCCATAACCGACATTGACATTCCAGAGCGCCGAGTAAGCGTCTAAGTACTCGCGTCCTTCTACGTCCACAACCGTTGTCCCGTGTGCTGATTCAAGAACAGCTAACGCTGTCTCTTCAAGGCGTTGATGTTGAAACAACGGATGCCATACGTGTGCCTTATCGACTTGTCTATAATCTTTTGCCATATTTTTTCCTGTAATAGTTATCAGTGTAATTGGTTGTCAGTTATCGGTTATCAGTTTGCCTCGCTGTGAGAGTTACATAGAGGTAGGTGCGGAAATACCTAAAAGCGTCAGTCCGTTTTTCAACACGCTTTGCACACTTTGTATCAGGATAAGCCGCGCGTGCGTTTTTTCCATGTCTGCCGGATCCAGGACCCGGTGTTGATTGTAGTACGGATGAAAAATTCCCGACAGTTCATGTAGATAATGCGGGATGCGATGTGCCTCGCGCGCCTCCGCACTCAGAAGCACAATTGATGGGAATTCTGCTAATTTACGGATCAGTTCATGTTCCATCGGTTCGCTCAGCCGTTTTAGGGAGACTTCTTGAATCGGTTTCGGTGTAATTCCCTGTTCAGCGCCTTGTTCAAAAATGCTACAGCATCGGGCATGGGCGTATTGGATATAGAAAACAGGGTTTTCGCTGGCGTGTGTGATTGCCAATTCCATATTGAAATCGAGGTGGCTGCTGTTGGCGCGCATCAGAAAAAAGTAGCGGGCGACATCCACTGCGAATTGCTCACCGACAGTCTCCGCCAGTTCGTCAATGAGCGTATCAAGGGTATAAAACTGTCCGCGCCGTTTTGACATATCTAACCGGTTACCTTCCGCATTGACGAGATTGACTTGCTGAATGATGAAGATTTCGAGCCAGTCATCGGGCATACCGAGTCCCTTGACGAAATTTTTGAGGTGTGTAATATGTCCTTGATGGTCGGGTCCAAGCAGATCAATAACTGTCGTAAATCCCCTGTCAAATTTATCGCGGTGATAGGCAGCATCGGGTACAAAATAAGTGTATTCACCGTCGCTCTTAATAACAACGCAATCCTTGTCGTCCCCAAAATCTGTCATCCGAAACCATGTTGCCCCTTCTGCTTCGTAAAGGTATCCGTTTTCGCGAAACACTCGAATAATTTCTTCTGGCTTCCCGCTGTCTCGGATCGCTTTCTCGCTCGACCAGACATCGAAATTGACCCCGAAACGTTCTAAAGAAGTCCTTTGTTGTGTTAAGATGTGTGCAATCCCTTTATCTCGAAAGAGTGCCACCCGTTCGTCTGTTTCAAGTTGAAGGTACGCATCCCCCTCGGTTTCAACGATAGTTTGCGCGAACGCTTGCAGGTATTCCCCTTGATACCCACCTTCTGGAATTTCCAACCCTTCTTCACCGAGTGCCTGTCGGTAACGGTCATCAATAGATTCACCGAACCGTTGGACCTGACCGCCCGCATCGTTGACATAGAATTCACGTATCGCGTTACAGCCGATAGCATTTAGGAGGTTCACAAGCGTGTCTCCGACGGCTGCGGCGCGTCCGCTAACAATGTTAAGGGGACCCGTCGGGTTGGCACTGACGAACTCTATTTGGACTTGCTTTCCGGCACCTTTCTCGCAAGTGCCGTATGCCGCCTGCATCGCTGCGATTGTGTGGAGTGTGTCGTAGAGATAGTTGTCGGAGAGGTGGATATTGATGAAGCCTGCACCAGCGATGTCGATTTGGCGGATAATCGCATGTGCATCGGGGTCTATGTGTTTAACAATTATCTCAGCGATGTTGCGCGGGGCCATCCGTGCCTGTTTCGCGAGTCCTAAGGCAATCGGGGTGGCGATATCACCGTGTTCAGGCGTTTTGGTGGGCGAAAACGGAATAGTGGGTACTTCGGATATAGCGAGTTCTCCTGCCGCAACTGCGGCGTGGATTGCGCTCTCTAAAATATTGTAGACTTCTGTTTTAATTGCATCCATATCAACAAATTAAGATGTGTATCAGATAGTGTTTCGTATGAGGTTCAACATTTTTAATAATCAAAATTATATCACAATAGAAAGCGTATGTCAAACTTTGATTTGTTGTCGGCTGTGTAAATATTTTGTCAATTGTTGTCTGAATGCAGGTCGCATTTGGGGTTTTTGCTGGGGTGTTTTTTCAAATACGCCGCAAATCGCGGATTTTCACGAATGATACGGAATAATGCTATGAGTAACAGGAAGGCTACAAATGCTTTCACTTTTTATCAACAACAGACTCCACTGACTGCAGTTTCTGTGTCACGAGTGTGTAAAGACTCATTCCTGCTTTCGCTGCTTCATCTGTCAAAAAATGATAGAGCTGAGCATCAACAGGAACATTGAAGGGACCCTCGTATTCATTCCGTGAGGGTGCTTTTGGCATGGGTTCACCGTCCATCTGGTAACATTCCTTCATCAGTTCCCACGCTGTTTTTAGTGCCTCCAGTGCTTCGGTCGGTGTCGCTCCGAAAGCCGAGACGTTAGGAAGTTCTACAAGATGCGCGAGATAATCGCCATCCTCGTCGAAAAACACGTTAACCATGAAACCATCAAAATCGTCGTGGTTATTCTTCTTCATCTGCTTTCTCCTGATTATATTGTTTGAGAAATTGCCGAACTTGATACCCTTTTGCCATGGAACGGTTAGGTTGGACGATGAGACGATATCCACTGGGCGAGTACCAAGCCCGATGACTCCCTCGTTGACGGCGTTGCATCCATCCGCATTGACACAGGAGTTGTTCAAATGCTCTAAATTGCAATCCATTCGGGTTTCGCCGTGCCTTATCAAGCAAAGTATCTCTTTGATTCATGCTATAATTTTAACCGTTTACCTAACAAAAAATCAACCAAATTCCTCATTTTCTAAAGCATATTTTTCACAGACTACACTTTATTTTTCTACTTGAGTTTTTAGGCGTGCAGGTTTATACTGAAAGGAAACTGACAGACTCTAACAGAAAGAGGAAACGAAACAGTGCGAGTACTCATCATGTCGGATATGGAAGGTGTTAGTGGCATTGTCGTGTGGGATCAGGTGAACGGTGGCGCGGCGATGTTTGAAGAAGGACGGCACCTCTACACGGAAGAGATCAACGCAGCGGTGCGGGGCGCGAAAGCCGCAGGCGCGACAGAAATTGTCGTCGTAGATTGCCACGGCGCGGGGAAAGGTTGGACCTTTAATTCGCTTATCCCTGACAAGATTCACCCAGATTGTGAATGGGTGGCACATCACGGATGGGGACGCTACGAAGATATGTGGAAAGACGGTTGCGATGCGTGCCTACTCATCGGTATGCATGCCCGCAACGGCACGCCTGATGGTGTCCTCTGCCATACTATCTCCAGTGTACAATACCGGAATCTCTGGTTCAACGACGATTTGGTGGGTGAAACGGGGGTGAACGCTGCGCTCAATGGAGCTTACGGTGTTCCTATCGCGCTTGTTACAGGCGATGCGGCAGTCTGCCGAGAAGCCAAAGAACTCCTCGGCGATGATCTGCCCACGGTCGCTGTTAAACAAGGGTTAAGTCGATTTAGCGCACGCCAACTCCCGCCTGTCCGTGCCCGTCAATTGATTGAGAACGCAGCGAGAGATGCCCTCACGGATTTATCGCGCGTTAAACCTTACATTCCTGACACCCCAACGACAATCAAAATCGAACTTGGAAGCGTCGATAAACTCGCAGAATTCAAGGGACGGTCAGGCGTTGAGATAACGGGACCTGTCAGCGTTGAAAGCCGAGCAAAAGATTGGTTGACGGCGTGGAATCAATTCTGGCCCTACGTCTAAGACTCGTCAAGAACATCGAGCGGATCACCAGCCGCATCTGCCCGTTCTAAGATTTCGACTTCGTAGCCATCCGGATCGGTGATAAACGCCATTTTCATGCCACCGGACGTGAATTGATCGCGCCATTCATCGGGCCAAATCTCCAATCCTGCCTTCTCTAACCCGTCGCAAAATTCGACAATATCAGGGACACCGATAGCAAAGTGCATCAAGTCTTCTTGGACCTGAAGTTCAAAATCCGGTGAATAGGTTAGTTCCAAGGTGTGTGCATTTCCGGGAAGTTCAAGATGTACGATCTGGTTGCCTGCTGGGGATTTATCGCTCCGGCTGAGGACTTTAAATCCTAAGTGATCACAGTACCAGTCGATAGAACCGTCAAGATCGCTGACGCGAACCCGTGTATGTAAAAAAACTGCCATGTCAGGCTCCTTTTTAAAAATTATGGATACATCATAGCATACGCCGCAAATTTTGGCAAGAAATCGGGAACGTTTTAGGGACATGCGACACTAATTGATGGCGATTTTTAATTGAGAATATGTGTGTTACTATGTATAATATCTTAAACAGAAAGAAAAAGGAGAACCTCATGACACACACCTACACTGCGCTTATTCAACAACGCGGCGAGTGGTGGGTCGGACGCATCCAAGAAATCCCCAGTGTGAATTGTCAAGAAAAAACGCGCGACGAGTTATTGGACACGCTAAAAACCACCCTCGGGGAGATGCTGGAAATTAACCGAAAGGAAGCCATCAGCCTTGCTGAGAATGGATATCAGTCAGTCGCAATTCAACTATGAAACGAAGGATATTTTCCTAAAAGCACACCTATAGGACCTTTAAGATGACACGAAAAACCGATAGACCGAATGTTCTCTTTATCATGTCGGACCAGCACCGATACGACTATCTCGAAACTGCTGAAGATGCGCCTGCTGCCCTCAATACCCCGAATTTGCGACGGTTGGCAGAAGCAGGAGTCAGTTTTCCGAACTGCACGGTGAATGCCCCTGTCTGTGCGCCGTCCCGCATTGCACTCGCCTCCGGACTGCAACCGTCTCGACTCGGAGCAGTGGACAATGGAAGTTTTCTGCCTGCCACCGTGCCAACCTACTACCAACAACTCCGCGACCACGGCTATCGCGTCGGATGTGTCGGCAAACTTGATCTTGCCAAGCCTGACGGCTATAACGGACGCTACGGCGACCGACCTCGCACTTATAGTTGGGGATTCACGCATCCTGAAGAGTGTGAAGGTAAGATGCACGCTGGTAGTTCACCAACACCTATCGGTCCTTATACGCACTATCTTCAGGAAAAAGGCGTACTTAAGGCATTCCACGAAGATTATCGGAAACGCAGTAGCGGCGGTTGGATCAAAAACGGTTCCCACGATTCTGTCCTCTCTACGGAAGATTTTGCCGATACCTACATCGGCAGACGCGCAACCGAATTTATTGAGACCATTCCCGACGACTTCCCGTGGCACATGTTCGTCAGTTTCGTTGGACCGCATGATCCGTTCGACCCGCCTACAAAATATGGTGATAAGTATCGGAATGCGGAGATGCCGCCTGCTATCGTTGATAATATGGATGGAAAGCCTGAATGGGTAAAACGACGCGTCGTTAATGTCAGTCCAGAAGATATTACTGTGACACGCCAACAGTACTGCGCCGCGACGGAACTCATTGATGACCAGATCGGCGAAATGCTGCAGGCACTTGAACAGCGTGGGATGCTTGACAATACTTATATCATTTATTCAAGTGACCACGGTGAAATGCTCGGTGACCACGGGCTTTACACCAAAAGTGTCGCTTATGAAGCATCGCTACGGGTACCACTCCTTGTTGCTGGCCCCGGCATCCCAAAAAATCAAATTTCGGACAGTTTAGTTGAGCTGATTGATCTGAATCCCACGATATGCGACTTCGCGGATGTACCGGTGCTGCCTCGGATTGACGCACGCTCTATTGCACCTCTGCTTCGGGGTGAAACGGAAACGCACCGCTCCGAAACCGTGAGTGCGCTCCGAAACTTCCGTTGTATCCGCACGGCAACCCATAAACTTATCGAAAACTATAACGATGTGACCGAGTTATACGATCTGGAAAACGATCCCGTAGAGTTACACAACATCGCACAATCAGAACGCAAAATTGCTGGAACCCTCAAGGGACGTTTGGGCAGACGGTTCCGGTCAGAATTGGGTTTTTAATTTACCTTGCGGAATAACTCCGCAGGAGTATCAATCAAGTACCTGTCTTAAATCTGAAGAAACACTTTCTTCGCATTGGATTTTAGCGTTTGCAAAAACCGCCCATTTTGAGGCGTACTTGAAGAAATCCGCAGAAATACCCAAGCAAAAACCCCATAAGCGATCTGCTTTATTACGGGCTAAGTTTTCGCGGTAACCAAGAAATAGAAGAAGTTCCCTTATGCATACAAGCCACACCTATGATGCAAAACTTGCATATTACCACATCACACAACTCGCTATTCCGAGGTTGGTGGACAGTACGGGCGAAGCAGAAGTGCAGGACTATATTGTCGAGCAATTCACGGCGTTAGGCCTTGATGTTTCATGGGAACCGTTCTCGTTTACAAAATTCCCCGCCGAGGTATTGCCGCGTATTCTTTCGATTCTCTTCGTGCCGGTCGTTTTGTTTGTGCCGTGGTTCGGTGAACGATTCCCAGTACTTCTATGCCTCGCTTGCCTACTTAGCCTTGCGATCGCGTAGTTTTTTACACAGTG
>JAPPDN010000142.1:6761-11043 GCA_028824575.1 Candidatus Poribacteria bacterium
CGGTGTCGTACGGAGAACATCATCGCAAAAAATGGAGTGGAACAAGACGCTAATACCCCTGCTTTTTTGTTCGTCGCGCACTACGACTCCAAATCACAAGTATTGCCGATTGCTATGCGCGCAATATCTTATGGTATCGCGATTACCGGGCTTCTCGTATTGACAACTTTAATGCTCATTAAGCTCTTTGCCGCCGTCTGGTTGCCTAATTACATCGTCTGGGGGGTTGCGGGGATTACGAGTTTTTGCCTGTTGCTTTTGCAAATTAATGTGACACAGAACCGCTCTCCTGGCGGGTTTGATAACGCTTCGGGTGTTGGTGTTATGCTTGAGGTGGCACGCGTAGTGATGGCACGCGAGGAGAAAAAATCTGTAACATTCCTCGCCACCGGCGCAGAAGAGTACGGCATGTGCGGCGCACTGCGCTATATCCAAACGCATGCCGATGAATATGACCGAGAAAATACTTACGTTATCAATTTAGACGGACTCGGCGTTGGAGACGGTGTTAATCTCGTCACGCGCTACGGAATTCCACCGACCCGCACGACGCGGGCACTATCAGACCTGTTTCGGACATCAGGTGAAGCACTCGGTATACAGGTTTCGGATCGTTATTTACCTATTGGTGTCGGGTTGGACAGCATTCCGATTGCGAGCCGTGGATTTGAAACGGTTACATTAACGGCAAGAGGTGTGGGCAGTGTCGCCTTAAAGGTACATTCAAAACGGGATCGGAGCGAACTGCTCAATACGGAAAGTCTGCAACAGGTAGGTGAGTTAGTTGTCGATGTCATTGAACGTACCTAAAAAAAGGCTTCCAGTCACAGGCGTTATTCTTGCTGGCGGTAAAAGTCGGCGGATGGGACAGAATAAGGCGTTGATACAACTCGGCGACAGCCCGCTCATTGAACATGTTATCCGCCGCTTGCGCCTCGTTGTTGACGAACTTCTGCTTATTACCAATACACCTACTGAATATACGCACCTCGGTTTACCGATGCACAGTGATATAATTCCAGACACTGGCGCGTTGGGAGGTATCTATACCGGTCTGATGCACGCTTCGCATGACACTGTCCTCTGTGTCGCATGCGATAGTCCGTTTTTACAACCAAAATTGCTCTCCTATCTCATCTCTATTTTACGTGAATATGATGTAGTAATGCCTTATACGTACAGTCGTAACAGAGGCATTGAGGTTACAAACCCCTCCCACAGCACTGATCAGATGACCCTTCAAACGTTGTGTGCGGTGTACGCTAAACGTTGCTTGCCTGTTATTGAACAGATGCTGAATGAACCCGACTTGCGCGTCCACGCGCTACAGGAACGCGCGAATATCCTGACCCTCGCACCAGAAATTTGGAAGACCTACGACTCTGAAGGTCATTCATTTTTCAACGTTAACACACCAGAAGATTTTGAAAAAGCACAAATTATACTATAAATCAAAATCACCGCCAGTGTAAGACCTATTTCAAAGAAAATTCTATATGCTAACTGCTTTTGTGGAAAAAAATTTGCCCCTTATGCAACCTTTTGCGCCTTGCATGTATCCTTATATCATAAGGGAATACCATTAGGAGGCACTTATGCAAAGCAACGATGTTACATTAATTCAACAGGTTCTCGATGGCGATCAAAACGCGTTTACAGCGTTGGTGAAAAAGTATCAAAAGCAGATACACGCGTTTGCATGGCAGAAGTTGGGTGACTTCCATCTCGCCGAAGAGATTACGCAGGACACCTTTCTTAAGGTCTACCAACAACTTTGGACGCTCAGAGACCCAAATCGCTTCGAGGCATGGCTACATGCGATTGTCAGAAATTGCTGTTTAGCGTGTTTACGAAAAACGCAGCAACCGATTGAATCTCTTGATACTATGCCTGAAGCAGAGATGGAAAGAGTTTCTTATAACCAATATCTTGAGGAACAGCGCGAGGGTATTGCGAATGAAACACGGGATAAGGTTGTAAAATACCTGCTCAACAAACTGCCTGAGAATGAACAGACTGTGATAACCCTTCACTATCTCGGTGATATGCGTTGTGAAGAGATTGGCAAGTTTTTGGATGTACCATTGAATACAATTAAGAGCAGACTGCATCGGGCAAGAAAACGGTTAAGGGAGGAAGAATTGATGGTTCGCAAAACATTAGGGGGTTTTGAACTTCCAGACAATTTTACGGAGAATATCATGGAGTGGATTCAGATGAATGAACCCGGGGTGGCGGCACCCGTAGGGACATTAACGAAAACTTCGGATGGGTCGCTCTATGCAGTGACGGGTTATGAGAACATTTACAAATTGCCTGCGGGTGAAAATGAATGGCAACTTGTCAACGCGGATTTTTTGCGTCAAGAGACTGCAGGCGATATTCCCATTGCGGAACACAATGGCACGCTTTATATAATTCCATCTGATATGTTGTTTGCTTCAACGGATGATGGCAAAACTTGGAATTCTGTCGGCCCTTGTCCAAACGGACACGTGAGGGAATTGCTGATTACGGAAGATGCTTTTTACGTTACCCTTAATAACGGTATTTTCCGATCTGATGACGCTGGAAATTCATGGAAAAATATGAATGACGGTTTAGACAACCGCTTCACACAGAAATCGGGAATTTATACATTACAGTTGAGCGGAGACACGCTATATGCGGGAACCTCTCTCGGAATCTATCGCTTCAAAACAGGAACTTGGGAACACCTACAGTTGCCGGTGGATAATACTGTGGTCGTGTGTTCTTTGGCGGTGTCTGAAGACAATATCTATGTCGCCGTAGAAGTAAATATAATGGAAGGTACCGGAACGCCGGATGAAAATTACCATAATTTCTGTGATCTCAGTAAGGATTCATGGTGGGTATTCCGATCAACCGATGGTGGCGACTCTTGGACAGATGTAACGCCCACGGATGCCCGGGATCTAATGATGAAAACATTGCCGCGGATTAAACTCGTCGCATCTGGAAAAACCGTCTTACTGATAGGTGGAGAGGAAGAGGTTGTGGCTCGCTCAATGGACTGTGGAAACACTTGGCGTTCCACAGAATCCTCCGGTATTACACCTATGCAGTTTAGTGTAAATTCTGCTGTCGCTTTAGACGACAATACCTTTTATACCGGTGGCATCACTGGCATCCATCGATCAAGGGATGGCGGTGAAACCTGGCACCGATTCAATACAAGGTTTGAGTGCCGTGTGGATAACTTAATCAGTTTAGAGACGAGTCCAAATTCAGAAGTATCTAAGGTACTGTACGCGACGGTTGCTGGCGGTGTGGTCACATCAACAGACGCAGGTAGTTCGTGGACTGCTGTTGACATCTTACGACCAAGGTATACGCTTGAGGTGCCAAAGTTCAATGCGAAACTCAAAGATAGGGAAGACACGCCGCTCATTGTGAAGATTTCCGAAGTCAATGGTGTTCTGTGTGCAAAAGGAATTCGACGTAATAGCGAGACGGCTTACTATCGTTTAGATCCGGACATAAATTGCTTATTTCCTGTAGAAGGTTATATTTTTGAAGAGGGAAAGACACCGCCTTCGCGAGATTCAGGAAGGCTCATGTGGACCGTGTTCAAGGACATAACACTCCCCTTTGATTCTTACCGGTTACCGAGACAAGAGGGACAAATTACCTTTACCTGCTCTACAGATCCAGACGCTGATGTTGAGCCTTTATCAACCCAGATCATACGCGAGAATCCGAAATTTGGTGCAGAAGGCTTTTTAAAACTGTTGGGTCAAAAACAAGGCGATCGTCAACTAACTTATGACTTGATGTTGGAAGGTTTATACGGCAACTTCGCGGTGAGTGGCGAAACGTATTACATGGAGTACAACTATAAACTCTTCCGATGGAATCCGGGGGACGTAAGATGGTCGGATACAGGTGTCGAAGAAACTTGTGAACTCACACGTGAGAACATGGTACAACGTTTTAAAATTGCGGTTTCAGGAGAGACCGTCTATGTCGGTAAACGGGATGGGCAGCTCGTACAATCGCTTGATGGTGGTGATAGTTGGAACGACCTTACATCAAATTTGCCGCTATCTATTGGGCATTTCAATCAAATTGTCTTTGCTGACGCAACGGTTCACGTCGCAACCGACAAAGGGGTTTTCAGTTCAAAGGATGGTGTTGTTTGGAACGCAACTACCGATAAAGCGGGGGAAAACGTAATCGTCAAGTCGTTAGCAACAGCAGAGGGTGCTGTTTACGGAGCGAATGATGACGGTATCTATCACTTAGAAATGGAAACAGGGAC
>JAPPDN010000026.1 GCA_028824575.1 Candidatus Poribacteria bacterium
AGACTCGTGGATTGAATTTGTGGCAGTGATCAAGCATCGCATCCGCGCCGAGTTTTGGAATCTTCTTTTCATCTAAGCCAGCATCTCCAAGACCTGTCGGCATCTTTAATTCCGTATTGAATGCCCGAATCTTATCAATAGCAGCATTCCCCGCTTCACTGCTATCCATGCCGCTGGTATCTATGCCCAAAGCACGCGCGATCTCGGCGTATTTCTCTGTCGCGTGGGAAAAGTTAAATTCCATGACAGGTGGGAGCAGGATAGCGTTCGCTACACCGTGTGGAATTGGTGCATCCGTGGAGAGTTGGTGCGCCAGAGAATGGACAGCACCGAGACCTTTCTGGAATGAAAACGCCGCCATGCATGACCCCAAGAGCATTTCGCCGCGCGCCGTTACATCTCCACCATCGTGATAGACTTTTTCGATATTCGGACTCAACATTCTGAGTGCTTGCAATGCGACCCCTTCGGCGATCGGATGGTACTTCGTTGCAACATACGCCTCAATACCGTGCGTAATGGCATCCATACCCGTGGCAGCAGTGAGTGCCGGTGGCATGCCGACCGTTATTCCCGGATCCAGGAGTGCTATGTTCGACATATTGAACGGCGTAACAATTGCCCGCTTGCGCCAGCGGTCAGTTGTATTGAACGATGTATCCGTAATGATCGAACCCTGTGAGACTTCACTACCGGTGCCAGCCGTTGTCGGGACACAGATGA
The DNA here is from genome assembly GCA_028824575.1 of Candidatus Poribacteria bacterium. Classification (GTDB taxonomy): domain Bacteria; phylum Poribacteria; class WGA-4E; order WGA-4E; family WGA-3G; genus WGA-3G. The sequence goes on from JAPPDN010000026.1 coordinate 724, forward strand.
GTGGCGGCATATTGCCGCGAATCCGTTCAAGTCCGCCAACATCAGCGTAGTACGGCTCTAAAGGGGGTTCATGGGTCGTCAAGAGGCGGACGGCTTTGGCAGCATCCATGACGCTACCCCCACCGACAGCAATGACGACATCACATGCTTCGGCTTTGTAGACTTCCACACCCTGCGTGACGCTGATGTCTGTCGGATTCGGTTCGATATCTGAATAAATGGCATGTGTCAAACCGATTGCGTCCAATGCCTCTATCGCTTTCTCAAGAATACCGGCGTTAATAATACCGGCATCGGTTACCACAAGCGGCTTTTTGCCATCAAACGCCTTGACATGTTCACCTAAGTTTTGAATGGCACCGTCGCCAAATTCAATTCGTGGGGGAGAAAAATAGTTTTGCATTTGAAATTTTTTGCATAAAGGTAGCGCGAGGCAGCGAGACCTCGCGCTATAGGTTATGAGCAGTGTTCAAACTCTATTTTGCAGATTTGAGATGTGCCCAAGTTGTTGCAAGTTTGCTTTTCGCGTCAACTGGTAACGAGGGACCATCAGGCCCATAGACCAAAACATCGTCATATTTTGCAACGGTGCTCCAAGTTGCAAGCCCGACTCTCCCGACACCATTCTCGGTGTCATCGTCCACCTGCGCGACTTCTTCGTCGTTGAGGAAGAGCGTGTAACTACCGGGTTCATTGACAATCTTGATGTTATACCAGTCATCATCTTCTATAGTGTGATTACTATTGGCACCACCTTTACCGCCCCAGGATTCAACCTGTGAGCGTGTGTTTCCCCAGCCGCCGAGGTTCCACCAGTATTCCAATGAAGGTTTGAGTTTCTCCATGCGTGGCGGATGGTCTTCGAGTGCTTGACCACGAGGTTGCATCAAGCCTTGGCACCGGAACATAATCAGGAAGCCTTCAGCACCGCTGATTTTACTCCCTCTCACCTCAAAAGTATAGTCATTCCACTCGTCATCCCAGAATTCGTCAGCGACGACACTCATGCAGTTGGGTGTATTTTGGAGTTGATGATATTCATCAGCCTTGAGTTCCCAATCGCCAAAGAGAGCGACCCATTTTTTCTCAGATTCTTTTGGGTCATCAAAATTATCTTCAAAATAGGTTTGCGACATCGCAATCGCAGCGATGCCGAGCGTAATACCGCAGATAGCAATAAACAGATTACGTCTGTTCATAATAAAATTCTCCTTTTAGCGTATATGTCTCTGGAATATAATACCAAAGACACTTCGCGCGGGTTTAATGAAGTGTCTAACTTATTTTTCCTACTGGAATTGTTATCTCCCAGATACTTTTAGGGTAATAACGGTAGTATGAATTCGCTGAGAAAAGCAGCTCTTGCATAAAAAGCTTTTGAAGTACTTCCGTGCCCCGTCCCTTTTGTTCTGGGTTGAACATATTTACCCATGTATCCATTAAGTTCAGAAAATTTACCATTAAGTATTTTATCTCTAACTAAGTTATAATCAGCTTCTATTTGCTCGTAAATTTGTGGATGATTATCTAAGTCAAATATCACCGCTCCATAAAAAACAACTTCTGTTTGATATGGAGTTTCCCAAATCGTAGTGGCTATTATCATTTTTCTTAATTTCCTTAGCAAACCACTATCTTTAAAACTAGATTTTCTAACATCACTTTCATTAATCATTGTTATAGACATAGGGTATTTAAACCTAAGTTCACCGTTTTTCAATTCTAAAGCGGTTGTTTTCAGTTCCCAATCCCCAAAATCAGGTTTTTTTGAGGAATTTATAGTTCCACCCAAATACCTTTCTATAACTTGACCTGGCCACCCTTTATTGCATCCGCCATTATTAGAAAATATTGTGACACCGTACCCATCGGCAAATTCACTTAAGTTTGTGTTGACAAGGTTGGATAATTTCTGAATTGCAGCTTCTCTGTCAATACTTGACTCATTAACTTGTTTGAAGTCATACGGAAGATCAACCACTTCTGTAGACCTCGTTGTTATACTTTTTTTACTCAAAGTGGTATGTTGTTTACCAAAAGGTTTCGACAATTCTTCCATTACTTCGTCGAATCCATTAATATCAATGATGTGAAAGTTTCCACCGATTTTATCGGCGAGTTCATGCACAAACGGAGTTAGATTGTTCGATCCCTCTTCCTCGTAATTCCGAACGCACCAATAGATCCCGTTCCGGTAACTATTTGCTACGTCAGTGCTATCAATGAGAAGATGTTTCATCACAGAAGGTTCTGCTCCGCGATAACCTATTACTATTAATGGATGGTCTCTCAAAAGTGGAGCTAACATTGAAACAAGGTCATCATCCAAACGTTGTATTTCTGCCAAATTGTTTTTGTCAGTGTAATGTTCGACGGAACCGTGAAGATAGATAATTTGTGGGTATGGAGGTCTTGTTGAAAATTTTGTGTAATCAGACTGAGTCTGAATAATATCAACATGGTGAGGTCGGTGGTTTCTTCTACACCAATCAAGCAGGACTGTGTCAAAATTCGTGGTCAGGACAGTCCGAATATGTTTGGATGCCAGAAGTTCTGCCATTTGTTTGTATCCCGAGCTTGTCAGAACATGTGTATTCAGAATGTCTATAAAAAATTTTCTCCGCACATCTTGTGGTTGAAGGATGTTATCTACAGCGTAAGGGTAATTATCTGCTGGATCCGAGTCCTCATTGTACCATATATGCTTCCTTAGCCAAGGATGCCAGTCCCTATGGCCGGTTCCTGGATTCTCAGGTGAAATGTCCCTCTCGAGGCAATATCCGAATTTGGCTATTTTTTCAAAAATCGCATTTGAGGTCGGAACGCCAGATTTAACGGAAGCACCGGCCCCAAGCAAGAAAACTGGTTCTGTTTCCTGCCTAAGAAGCGAACGTAAATGTCCAATAGTTCTTGTTTGAAACTCCAAAATTTGCCTCCGTAGGTCTCTGCAATATCTATACTATGAAATCGAACGACTACGAACTTAACCTCAAATTTACAATGGTTTGAACAGTTTCTGTTGGTTTTGTGTTGTGTTTTTAAGGAGTTCTATTCTTCTACGAGTTTTGATCGGTGACGAACTCGTAGAAAAAACACAAGCATGAACGTATCGTGTGTTTGTTGGGTTTCGCTGTCGCTGGTTAGCAGAACAGCACATCAGTAGTGCACCTTTTCGTTAGAAACCGGAGATATCTGCGCTTTTACCGCTCAACCCAGTTTACATCTACTCTCGCTCACGTTTTTTTAAATTATCCAAACTATAGTCAAATTCAAAATAGACAAAACACTAACGCGAAGATCGCCATCCACAAACAGTTCAATATGTTTTGTTAGTTACTCATCCTGAGATAATGCTGGGAAAATGAATTTTTCAAGAAAGACTTTTCTGGCATAAAAGGCTCTTGAAGTACTTCCGTGCCCCGTCCCTTTTGTTCTGGGTTGAATGTATACACCCATTTTGCCAGTAAGAGCAGAAAATCCTTTTGTGCGAATTGTTTCTCTGACTAAATCATAATCTGCCTTCACTTGATTGTAGACTTCCGGATCATCTAAATCAAAAGTTGTTACACAATATAAGATTGATCTTTCCTCTTGTTGACTTTCCCAAATTCTCGCAGCTACAACCATTTTTCGCAATTTGGTTAGCAAATGGCTATCTTCAAAATCAGTTCGTTCAACATTATAGGGATCGATCATTGTTACTGCCATTGTCTCTTTAATTCTCAATTCTCCATTCTTCAGATATTTTAAGGGAACTGTTTTTAATTCCCAAGACCCGAAATTGGGTGCTTGAGCCGAATTAATAGGCAAATCTAAATGCCTTTCAAGTACATGTCCTGCCCAACCTTTATTTTTCTTTTCTCCCTTAAATACAGTGACTTCATAGTCACTAGCTAACTCTCGAAGATCCTGACCAGCAATCGTTGATAATTTTTCAACTGCTTTTTGTCTTTTCATGATTTCCTTTTCTTCCCAATCGTTTTCTGAGTCCGTCTCAAATAACGTATTGGACACCTCCTCAATTCGCTGATGAGCAATCTGGTTATATGTTTCTTCCTTCTCAATCATTACCCATCTCCGATTGTGCTGCTCAGCGACAACTGCTGTAGTTCCTGTTCCAGAGAATGGATCAAGAATGAGATCGTCTTCATTAGTTCCAGCTAAAATAATTCGATTAATGACTGATACAGGCTTTTGCGATGGGTGTTTTCCATGCTTTCGTTCTGATCGTTTAGTAAGCGGAATTTCCCACATGTTCCGCATTTGTTTGCCCTCGTTCATTGATTTCATCATTTCATAATTGAAAGTCCAATTTTTAGCTTTCTTACTGTCGTTGTTGACTGCCCAAATGATAAATTCGGTAGATTCAGTAAACATTCGACAGGTAATATTGGGTTGGGCATTAGGCTTATACCAGACGATTTGGCTTATAATCCGTCGGTTAAATAAGGTTTGAAGTATAAAACCAATTGTAAATATACAGTGAAAAGACCCAAAGATAAACAAATTGCCGTTTGTCTTTAGCAACCTTAAAACCTCAGTAATCCAATCAACCGTGAACTGGAAATAATCGTCCTGCGCAAAAATATCCCACTGTTCCTGCATCGTGACATGTGAGCTAAATGCCCAACCTAAGCCTTTTTTTCTTGACATATTAAACGGAGGATCAGTGATACAACAATCAAAAACTCCATCAGGAAACGTTCGCATAACCTTTAAGCAGTCACCTGGGACGATTTGATTAACCGGTAGTTTTTCAGTTGTTCTATCAAAGATAGTTGGTGAATATCCGATACCTCCAGAAGACACATCGCGTATTTCACCCTCTACTATTTTGGAAGATGTTTGTGTTTTTTTTAGTGGATGGATTCCTGTTGAAAGGTATTCAATCATCTCTGTCTTTTTTAATGACGAGTATCCTTTCAGTCCGCGTTTTTTAAGTTCCTCTCTTAATTCTTTGTTCTGCATTTGGTGGTAATTCATAGCTTGAATATGCTCCATTAGCACTTGGTCAAGGTTGATTAATTATAGGTTCCTTTTCGCAAAACGGTCAAATTCCCCTAAACTACAGACTTGAAGCAGGTTACCTTTCCCTGCTTGAGAGCGTAACCACTCTTTTGATTTAGGTCTATAGCCTGTCCCCTCCAAAATAATGATTGTAGGATAAGGGTTTTTATTTATAGAAAGAACCTCAAACGGATACTTTTCGTCAACAGTCCCTTTTTCTGATTGCCATTTGCATTGAATGACAAGACAATCTGTCCACTTTTTGGGGTGGTATAGGATAATATCTACGCGACGTCTGCTATCATAGAGCGAAGTTCCCGCAAAACATTGACGCGCATATATGGCACTCTCTACATGATCCTTTAAATCAAAGAAAAGTTTTGATTGCACTTGGCTATATCCTAAATCATCAAGAACTTCTGCAACATAATTTTCCAAACGTTTACCACTTTGCTGAGCATGTAATCCGTTACTCATAATTTGTTATTGATACTTCAGGAATCTGCCCACGTCTTTATCTATCAGTGTTTATATTTCACTGTGCCGTAATCGGATGAGCATGATAATCCTCGTATAACCCCCTAATAAACTCTATTTTCGTTAACATCTCCACATCCCTCAGATTGGTAACCTGCAAGACATGACCTAAGTTGCTACCTAATCTATAGACATAGCACTCCACTGTAGTGCGGTTGTTTGTGTGTTTCGTTTTCTATTCTCACTGCGGAGCAATATCTCTCCTACAGGGTGAAGAAACGCATGAAAAACTTTGTCAGTAGCAACTTGAATTATAGACTAATGATTAAGCGAAAATTCGGCTGAATTTAGCAAAACCCAATAAAGATCCTCATAAGCCAAGTCTTTGTTCCGATAGAGGCTGCGCTCCATATAACGTTGAAAAAAGGTTTTCTCTTTAGCCGTTGGTAACCGAGAGAGAATGTTAAGATAGATATATTCCAGTCGATCGGCAGGTTGGCGCCATTTTTCCATGACATAATTGACAAAGCTGCCGCGTTCTCCGTGAGTCGCGCTATCGTTCACCATGTTCCCATTAATCATCATAAGTGCCTGTGGCACGGTTCCGTTGAAAGCTTCAATCTCTTCCATTTCGCCGTTATCAAGTAGGAACAGGAACCTTTCGAGATGATCGCGTTTCCTCCGTTCAAGCTCGCGTAGCATCCCCCTGCGGTCCTCGCCTCCCTGCCTGTTCGCGCCTTTCATTTTCACCTCCTGAAGCCTTTCATAGCCGGTAGCCTGTAGGAGCGAATAGAAAAACTGCTCAGCACTTAGCGGTTTCAAGTACGCGTGTGAATAATAAAGTTCGTCATCTTTATTACTCTTATTCGTTTGTGATGTGCGCTGGTAAGTTTCTGAATTAAGGATTGTCCGCATCAAGTGTTGCAGATCGTAATCGTAAATGACAAGGTCCTCTGCGAGCCAATTCAACAATTCCGAGTTGGTGGGTAGATTCTCTTCGCCGAATCCATCAATAGGTTCAACAAAGGCGCGTCCCATGAAGTGTTTCCAGATGCGGTTTACGATTGCCCGGCTGAAATAGGGGTTTGATTTATCGGTCATCCATTGTGCGAGAGCCGCACGCCTTTTAGTGAGTGATCCTTTGTATTCTGTGCCGCCAAGGAAACGCGGGGAAACTTCTGCGTCCATTCTCTCTACCCACATAGACTTCCTCGGCTTGTTGGTAATCAGAAAATTTTCCATCCGTCTCTCATTACCCGCCATATCCATCGTTTGGATGTATCCTTTCTGTTCACTCTCGATACCAGTAAAAAAGGCGGCGATACCGTAGTAATCCGCTTGGCTCCAAGCTTCTGTCTTATGATCGTGGCATTCAGCACACTGCATAGGTAACCCTAAAAAGAGTCGTGAACTATGCGAAGTGAGAACAGCTGGGGATCGATCATAGCGCATGACGTAGTTTCCAGCACCGTTATCTTTGAGTTCGCCATCAGCCGCGATGAGTTCTTGAACGAACTGATTGTATGGCATATTTTTCGTCAATGCGTCCTGTACCCAAGTTGTTAATCCGATGCGCCGATCATCTCCATCACCGCGCCTACCGATTAACCAGTTTACCCACAATCCAGTCCAATAGTCAATATATGGCTCGCTTCCTAACAGTTGATCAATCTTCTTTTGGCGTTTGTTGGGAGAACCGTCCTTGAGAAAATTCAAGACTTCTTCGGGGGTGGGAATTTTACCTGTCAGGTCGAGATGAACACGACGTAAAAACTCCGTGTCCTCTGACATCTCTGAGGGTTGAATCTCCTCTCTCTTAAGCACAGCGTTGATGTGCCGGTCGAGGTGTTTTGTGCTTGATGAGACTTGCCGTGTCGGGGCAACCGTAACTTTAGTGCAATTCAGGGTCAAGAACGCAAAAGCGACCAGAACAATTGCGTAACGAGCAGTAATTCCAAAGGATTTTTTCACGGTAGATAACCTCCAAGGACACAATTTGGGGCAATGTGTTTCTTAAGAGTCTAACCTATTGTTGGCGGTATTGTCAAGAAAAAGCGAAGGAAGATTGATATTAACTCCACCGAACACCTGTCGGAATAATGCCGACATCTTCACCGCGACGCATCGCTTCTGCGGCATCGAGGATGCTTGCCAAGTCGTGCTGGGGTTTGAAGTCCAACAGTGTTTTGATTTTGCTTAAATCAAATTCAAAATAGAGGGATTGTGGGAGTTTCACATCAACAAAATCCATCTGGTAGCGTTCAGATAGGTATGGCATAACCTCTTCGTGTTTGAAAACGCCATTGCCACCGAGCGTGAATTCTTCACCGACAGCGGCATCTTTCTCAATTCCTAAGACCAATCCTTGCACGATATCTCGGACATCGGTGAAATGTTCCTTGAAGGGGTGTCCGTCACGGTTGCGTTTGAGTATGAACTTCTCTTGTCCGTCCCAGAGACGTTTGACGGTCTCTGCGGTCTCTAATTCAGTTGGATCATCGCCTTTATAATTCTTGTATCTATTATAGATGGGACTAAAGACGAATTGCTTTGGTAACCCGTCTTCATTGAGGAATTCGCTCGGTTCAATGACGGTTGTGAAACGGAAAACCGTGGAAGGCACACCGTATTGGTGGTGATAGGTCATGCACAATTCCTCGCCGATCCATTTGGTAAGGAAATAGGGCATGTGATGATACTTCGCAACCATATCCTCTGTGATGGGTTCATTGAAAAATCTGCCTTTTTCAGTGAGTTCCCAATAGATCGCTTCGGTACAGGCATAAACGAGGCGGTGAATGTTCGGATTGAATTCGCGGATACATTCTAAAATGTTGAGCGTTCCCATGCCATTGATCGCCAAGTACTCACGGTTATTGAAGGGACCCCCGAAGGCAGCAGCGATATGGTAGATGGCATCCACACCTTCAACTGCCTTTTTTACATCCTCATATTCTCGCAAGTCGCCGAGGACAGTCTCAACGCGTTCCGCGCCATCCCATCTTCCCACGCGATTGACATCACCCGGATAGACAAAACTTCGGATATCGTGTCCTTTTTCCAATAATTTTTTGACGAGGTTTGATCCAATACGACCTGTGCCACCTGTGACCAATATTTTCATGACTTTTTCTCCAAGACATAAAAGAGTGATACACTTAATTAAAGGGAGTGCATCACTCTTTTCAAGCCATCTTTACCGAATTGTAAGCCCTGCTGAATCGCTCACAATTTGGCAAAGGAGTCTATTGTAAAGATTTTATTTCTCCCCATTTCACTGCTAATTTATTTCTCGGTTCTACAGCAAAAGCAGTGCTTATGAGTTTTATATTATCGATCGCCCACCACCAATCATTCTGGGCATCAATAACACCGAAACTAATAGTCATCTCAGCAGCACCGGCGGGGTTGTCGATCGGAATTTCTAACGTTTCGTTTATCTGTTCTCCATCCTTTATATCTTCCTCATCCAGGTCGAGCGTAGGAATCGTAACAAGGGTATGCGCGCCTGCGTCAATACCGACACTCTTGAAGAATAAGATGCGTTCTTCCTTATCACCGTCGAAACTTACTGTTATTTCACCGTTTTGCGTATCTTCAGGTCGCCAACTCGAATCCAACGTTAAGACAAGCGACTTTGCCGCTGCACCCTTGATTTTAATGGGTGGGGTAATTAAGTGACCATTCCAACGACTCAACGCGTCAGGGTCGCCATTTCCGTCCCAATCATCCCATTCATCAGGATCAGAAACGGCTCCGTTACCGATACCTTTGCCATCATTGTGTACCCCTGTGAATTCACTACGCCGCTGGTCTTCCGCTGTTGCTGTCCACCACTCAAGGTCAACAATCGCCCAAGTTCTCCATTCAGGCATTCCGAGGTCTTTCGGGTTTTCGTTTGTAATTTCCCAACCCTCAGGCGGTGTACCTGACCAGACTTTGTTATCTTTGACCTGTTCCATTATACTTGCTTTGAGTGTTACATCCTCAAAATCTTCTTCAAAGAGAACAGTATCAGCTGCCCACACCAGTGGCGTTGAAAGACAAAAGGTCGTTATGAGAAGCACACGTCCAGCGACTCCCATAATGCTGCCATTCATGATTATCCTCCTATTGTATTGATTAAGTTAGGGACGTTCAATTCTTCCTTGCATCCCTAACCCAGATCGTCCCCTAAAGGTTTTTGTTCTTAATGTTTAAATTTAAACAATCTCAATTGCCGTGTAAAAAGTTATGGAGAGTAGCAACTTAGATTAAGAAAATGATAACAGCAAAATGTGAGAGAGAGTTGACACTCTTTTGACTTTTCTGTTGTTAAAATGAGAGACTAAAAAGTAACGGCGTACCCATCAGTTCTTGGGTCGGAGCCTCCAATAAGCGCGCCAGATTCCGGATGAACCATTATCATCTGTGCACTTCCCGGACCGCCCCAATCCCCAACGATTTGGAGTTCATGCCCTTTTGCCGCTAATCCGTCCTTGGTGTCGGAACGGAACCGGGTTTCTAACTGGAGGTCATTGGAACAAGTGTGCGGAATCGTGGATTCCATCGGGTTTTGTAAACTGCGCCAACGCGGTGCAGAAACCGCTTCTTGCGGTGTCATTCCGAAATCGAGGACATGCGTAACGAGTTGTAAATTCGTCTGGACCTGTGTATCCGCGCCGGGTGTCCCACACGCTAAGAACGGCTGACCGTCTTTCGTGACGATAACAGGGTTCATGGTGTGTCGGACACGTTTGCCCGGTATCAAGCAGTTCGGATGTCCCTCTTCCAAATGCCAATAGGTC
>JAPPDN010000908.1:0-8838 GCA_028824575.1 Candidatus Poribacteria bacterium
TGCTTCGCAGTGAGAATAGAAACGGCATACCTACCAAGTCCTAAGCCCCGTAGGGAGTTTTACTGAGGGGTTTCTTCAACATGTGTATCGTCTTAAAATTGTCCAAACTATAGTAAAATATCGTATAGTGCTGAGTTAGATATAGACTTATCATTTTTTTTGAATTGAATAATATTTAAAATTAACCTATTATAACCAAAGTTGCCATTTATAAATCCATGGGATATCCGATGTCGTCTGCATCGGATATTTTAACGCTTTCAAGCGTCTTTTGAATACCTTGCAGAAAGCATTTTTGTTTGTCATCGCAACAAGTATAAAACAGCTCTTTGGATAAAGGGATAAAGGTAGCAACTTGGATTAAAATATGAAAACCAATCGCCAATTAACCGCTTGATGCAAAGAGGATAGAATATGAGAAACTGGAAAATTTTTATCACAATTATCTGCTTGTCGATGTTAATTCTCGGAATCCGTCAAAACGTTGATGCCCAAGAAAACCTTGCACAACAGGCGTATGCGATCTTTGAACAAAACTGCTTCAACTGTCATGGGGAACACGGTGCCTATACCGAACAACTTATCATTGAACATGCAGCGTTAGTCGCACCGGGCGGGGCAGTAATTCCGGGGAATCCGCAAGCTTCCGAGTTCTATCAGCGGTTGATTGAAACTGCGCCAGAGAGACGGATGCCGCTCAACGCACCTCCGTTATCACAACCAGCGATTGACACCATTCGAGATTGGATCGCTGCAGGTGCACCGGATTGGCAAGACACCTTTGAATCAGACGGACCCTTCATCACGCCCAAGGAAATGCTTGAAACGATTGAGAATCACGTCAACTCACTGGCACCTTTTGACCGCACCTTTGCACGCTATTTCACACTCACCCATCTCTATAACGCTGGCGAAACGACTGAGGCTCTCCTCGCCTATCGGCGGGCACTCTCGAAACTCGTGAATAGTCTCTCTTGGGGACGTAAAATTAGTAACCCACGACCCATTGATTCAGAAGAAACAATCTTCTATATCGACCTCCGAGATTACGAATGGGAGATCGGAATCAATCGGTGGACACTGATTGAGGCGGAATACCCTTATGGGATTGCGTTCAACGCGCCAACGCAGACAGCACTCCGTGAAAAATTAACAAACCTACGCGAAGAACTGGATTGCGAGGTGCCGTTTGTTCATATTGATTGGTTTCTTGCGACAGCGTCTTTGCCACCGCTCTACCACGACATTCTCGGTCTTCCTGAGACAGATCGAGAGTTGGAAACACGACTTGAGGTGAATATTGTTGAAAACCTTCGGAATGCAGCGGGAAGACGCGTCTGGCGCGCGGGTTTCAACGATTCGGGCGTATCCAATCATAACCGCGTTGTGGAACGCCATGAGTCTCGATACGGTGCGTATTGGAAAAGTTACGACTTTGCGGGGAGTGTCGGGACACAAAATATCTTTACGCATCCACTTGCGTTTGAGCACGACGGCGGTGAGATTATCTTCAATCTCCCTAACGGCTTGCAAGCATACCTGTTGGTAGATGCCGGAGGCAATCGCCTTAACACAGCACCAATAAGTATCGTTCGGAATCCTGCTGCGAGCGATCCGACCGTCCGCAATGGACTCTCCTGTATCGGGTGCCATACGGAGGGAATGAAGGTGTTTGAAGATGAAGTGCGTAGTGTTGTTGAACAGAGCCCGAACCCACCATTTGACAAAGACCGGGCATTGCGGCTTTATACGGATCAAGCGACGATGGATGTGCTTGTGGCGGAAGATACGCAACGTTATAGGGAAGCACTTTGGGAAGCAGGTGGGGTGTTTGGTGGCATTGAACCGATCCAGCGATTCCATGAAGCATTCCAAGGTCCGGTGGATGCATCGCATGCTGCAGCCGCTGTCGGTTTAGAAACCGAGCGGTTTCTCCAAAATCTTCGTCAGAATACAAGTTTACAAAATTTGGGACTGTTGGTGTTAGAAAATGGCACGATGAAACGGGATACATGGACAGAGCAATTTAGCGAAATAATGTTTGCATTGGATTTCCCAGAAAGAAGCAGGGAAACCGCAGTTGAGCGACAGACGGAACGCATCCCTGGAGAATCCGTTCACATTCCTGATCCAAATCTGCGGGTGGCAATTGCAGAGGCACTTGGCAAAACACCTGGTACTCCGATGACAGCGGAGGAGATGCAGATGTTAACATATCTTCATGTGGAGGGAAGGGATATTCATGATTTGACAGGAATTGAGACTGCGATAAATCTGAGAGAGTTTCATGCAGCGGACACTTCTATATCAGATCTTACACCGTTGGCAAGCTTAACAAAACTGACACATCTAGGTCTTAACAGCACACGCGTATCAGACTTGACACCGCTGGTGGGCTTGACAGAACTGCGAAGTTTATATTTTGCCTATACACGCGTATCAGATTTGAAACCCTTAGCAAATTTACCAATTAGAGACATATTCATGGTTGATGCACCTGTTGATGATTTGACAGGAATTGAGACTTTAACGCAGCTTGAGTCGCTGCTGGCTTGGGGTACTCTTATATCAGATCTTACGCCGCTGGCCGGCTTGACAAAACTGAGGAGTTTGAATTTTCATGGTGCACAACACATAAAGGACCTAAAACCCTTGGCGAATTTAACAAGCCTGACAGAACTCTATCTTACTGACAACCAGATATCGGATATATCGCCCTTGGCTGGTTTAGTATCTTTAAAACATCTGCATCTTAAAAACAACCAGATATCGGACATATCCCCCTTAGAGAAGTTAACCCAGTTACAAAGGTTAGGACTCGGGCAAAATTTGATATCGGATGTATCCTCCTTGACAAAGTTAACCCAGTTGAAATGGTTAGGGATCTATAACAATTTGATATCCGACTTATCGCCTTTGGAACCACTCCTTGAAAGCATAATTATACTTTCACACAGTAACCCAGGTTTTCATGGAGGACCGAAAATAGAGGGACCGTGGTTGTGGGTAACCGTTCCTGGTGAACTTGACGATGGCGGCCGGGCACACCTTAGCAATATGGATATGTTGGCAGCCGCCAGTAACAATCGCGTAACAGAACAAGAGATTGCTACGCATGGGGCGACAGTGGGAAAGGCAGTCGGAGACAGCACTTGGATAGCAGGCGAACTTGATGGTGCAGAACGTGGTAACATTAACACCATGCTACGCACTCTCGGGCTAAATCCTCCAGAACATCCGCCCTATATTGTCTATGGCTCTATCACCCTCTATTCACCACGGAAACAAGACACAAAGATGTACGTTGGAAGCGACATGAATTCGAAAGTCTGGCTTAATGGCATGTTAATTCGCAAGAACGGCGGGAGTTACGTGGACCAAGATTATCAAACTTTCTTTCCGGTTACCTTAAAACAGGGTAAAAATGCATTGCTCGTGGCTATTGATAACGCCGACGGTGATGCATGGAGCGGTTACTTTGGATTTGCCCTTGGAACGAAATATACAGTGTCAAACTCCGGTATTGGATATAGTTTACCCCAAACTGCGATCCATATCGATGATATCTTCACCGTCCAGTTGAACGCGGAAAATATAAGCGATTTAGCGGGATGGCAATTTGATATTGTATTTGATCCTACTGTGCTTGAAGCGGTTGAAGTCAACGAAGGCGATTTCCTGCAAACAGGAGGCGGAACAACTTTCTTCCAAAAAGGAGCAATTGATAACACGACCGGTAAAATTACCAAACTGAGTTCAGCAAGACTCAGCGAAGACGGTGTCAGCGGTAAAGGGACGCTGTTGTCAGTGACATTCAGAGCAAAAACAGCTGGACAGACGCAGTTAAAACTTGATAACTTTCAACTTGCTGCTATCACGGGAGCGTCTATCCCCGTGACCCCACATGAGGTTGAGATCATTGTAGAAGGGCGACTCGCGACAGGAGATGTGAATCGGGATGGACAGGTGAGCATCTTGGATATGGTACTTGTTGCTCGACACCTCGGAAAAACCGTGCCTCCTGACTCGAATGTAGACCTGAATGGTGATGGTGTTGTCAATATCCAGGATCTTATCATCGTAGCGCAACATCTTGGTGAATCAACCATATCTGCCGCACCTTCCATGACAGGAGAGGAACTGAATCCTGCGATGATACAAGCATGGATAGCACAAGCACAGGTTGAAAACGACGGCTCTATTGCCTTCCAACAGGGTATCGCGAACCTGCAACGCCTCTTAGCATCGCTACTTCCAGAGGAGACAGCACTGCTGCCGAACTATCCGAATCCATTCAATCCAGAGACGTGGATACCATATCAACTCGCTGAGCCAGTGGAGGTTACTCTAAAAATCTATGCTGTAAACGGGACCCTGGTTCGGACGTTAGCGTTAGGGCAGATGCCTGCTGGTACGTATCAAAGCCGCGCCCGAGCAGCGTATTGGAATGGTAAAAATGACGTAGGTGAGTCTGTGGCAAATGGTGTCTATTTTTATACACTTACCGCAGGCGAGTTTACATCAACACGGAAGATGCTGATACGGAAGTAGAAAAACATTGGTTGATCGGCAAAAAAATAAGGCGGAAGTTAGAAGTCTTCCGCCTTTTTGCCTTTAACGGCACAAATGCCACTCTTTACACTGTCGGTTTCTACACGTTGCGCGATGCTGGCCATTTGATCACATAGTTAGATGGCACTTCACGAACGAACATAGATGCCGAACGATCCCTATCTCCGGTGCGATAGGTCGTAGACGACAGATAGAGTTGGTTTTGCGCACGGGTCATGCCGACATAGAAAAGCCTACGCTCCTCTTCAATTTCTGCTTCCGTGATGTTCTGCCGCCACATCGGGAAGCTTCCCTCCTCCATGCCGAGAATGATAACGACCGGAAATTCTGTGCCCTTCGCTGCGTGTAACGTCATTAAGGTCAATTGCTCGGTTTTATCGTCGAGTTCATCGATATTGGTGAGCAACTTTTGGTAATCCAAAAAGTTGGTGAGTTGATATTCGTCGCTCACTGATTCAAACTGAACCACTGCGTTCATGAACTGAATACGGCGTTGCCGCCATTCAATATCTTCTCGGAATTCTGGGACAGCGGTATCTCGTAGTTCTTCTATGTATGCTGTTGCTTCTGCTGCTTCAAGCGGTAGACGATCCGGCAGAACAGCGTTATGCGTTTGGGAAAAACGTTTCGCTGCATTAAGGAATACATCGGTCTCGGTTAAGGTCTCCTCTGTAGAAGTGACCTCCGCTTGCGCTGTTTCAGTTTTAGCAAGGATACCAAGTCCAACAAGTGGTAGCAGTTCGGTGAGAGATTTTATTTCACGTTTGTAAGCATCAATTTTGATGAGTTCTTTGAAGATCTCTCTATTGACACTAACGTCTTCTAAAGCGCCATGTAAGCGACCGTGTTCAATACCAAATTTCTCGGCAAGTGCGCCGATGCTACACCGTTGTCGCGGGAAAAGCCTGCGCGCAGTAGCGAGGGTATCGTAATGCGGGGCCGATAACCCGGTTTTCAAATACCTTCCGAGGTCTCGCGCAAGGATTGGGTTATCGTATTTTCCCACATTGTGTCCAATTAGAATCCGATCTTGGATAAACCCAAAGAATTCGGGCAGTACCAATTCTATCCCGGGGGCATCTTTGACGGTTTCTTCATCAATTTGGTGAATGCGCGTAGCGGAGCGCGGAATGTGTCCACCCGGTGGTTTTACCAAGCAATAATATCGCTCTACTTCATCTCCGATTACGCTGAGACGGTGCGCGGCGATCTCAACAATTTCTGCTGTTTTCGGGTTGATACCGGTTGTCTCCAGATCGTAGACAACCATATCTGCCATATTTGGACTTTCAAAGCGATTAATAAGGCGTTGGCAAAGTTTGAGTGCCGCGATACTCCGAACACCTTCGGTGTCGAGGTGAATTACATCGCTGTCTGATGTCCCTGCCGGGTTTCCTATGAGAATGATCCGTGTGTCCCGTCCTTTTTCGCCAAGTTCTTCAAAATCACCAATGAGTAGATGGACACCGTTGTCAAGCTGCGGCGGTCTATTTGCGTTAGGCGGTAAGAATTGGAGTTGCACACTCTGGTTTAGATACGTTTCAAGCGTCTGATGGATGATATGCGCCGCGCAATACTCGTCGATGCCGTGGCTGGCAGTAATCTGAATGGGTTCATCAAGGTCAAGGGCACTATAAAGGACATCCTGCGCTGTCACAAGGTTCGGCAGCTCAGGCTGTTTCTCAATAACTTCCAGCTCTTCGGCGCGGTAAGGCGAGCGAGAGTATTCCAAAGCGTCAAAGAGTGTCTGAATGATTTTATCAATCTTCGCGTCTTGGATGTCGGCTGACAAGTTCTCAAGTTGCGTCCAGAACTGGCGGACGTTTCGACGCGTCAAGGGACCGACATCTTCTGCGTATGCCTCAATATTTCTCAAGAGTTCTATGAACGCAATGTGTTTGCGCTGTGCGAGCCATTTGAGACGCACCCAGGTCAAATCGTCAATACAAGTCT
This sequence comes from Candidatus Poribacteria bacterium, assembly GCA_028824575.1. Classification (GTDB taxonomy): domain Bacteria; phylum Poribacteria; class WGA-4E; order WGA-4E; family WGA-3G; genus WGA-3G. The sequence continues at coordinate 6,526 of JAPPDN010000908.1, forward strand.
CAGGGAAATTGATTGCTTGTTCCAGATCTTGCGGGAGCTGCCACTGGATAAGACGCAGATACGCGAGAATGCTTTTGCTATTACCTTCACCAAAGGAATTCGTCGGTAGAATCCGTTGGAATTTGATGTCTGCACGTAGCAGCTGTTCCGCCAAAACATCAGCGAGTTTATGTGTTCGGTAAAAGACCGCAATATCGCGATAAGAGTAATTGCGCTTCTTTACTAAATTCTCAATAACATGAATGATGCCAAGTGCTTCCGCTACCGGTGTGTCAAAAGTGTAATGAAAAATGTCGCGTCCTGCATCTTTGTGCGTTCTAAGGGTGTGCTGTTTCTGTCGCTCCGGGTTTCTGGAGATAACTTCCTCTGCGGCGCGTAAGATTTTCTCGCTGCACCTGTAATGATCATCCAGTTCGACGGTTCGCGGGTCGAAATCCGTTCTGAAATTATCAATATATTCTGGGTTGGACCCGCGCCAACTATAGATAGACTGGTCTTCATCGGCGACGACCATGAGATTATGCACCGGTGCGGCACAGAGCAGTTGGAGTAGATGGTACTGCACACGGTTCACATCGTGAAATTCGTCAACAAGAATGTAGGAGATTTCGTTATGATAAGCTTCTTTTACTTCTTCTACGCCTAAGAGTTCGACGGTTTTCAGCAGAAGGTCATCGAAATCAAGGGCATCGTATTCGTCGAGTTTATGCTGGTAGGTTTGCAGCACACTTCGGATATTTTCAATAGTCTCGGAGTCGTAAATATCCGACTCAGCTACCGCATCAACAGGGTCCTGTAGTTTACATTTAGCATCGCTGATAATGTTTCGTAGCAACCACGGCGGGTAGTCGTCAGCGTTGAGACTCAGTTCTCGGACGCTTTCTGTTAAAATCTCGTCTTGAAGTTCTTGGTCAAAGATGGTGAAATTCTCGCTCAATCCGATCTTCAGCGCATGTTTCCGTAGCACTTTAACACAAAATGCGTGGAAGGTGCAAGCCTTAACGCTGGATCCGTGCGGTTCACCAATCTCGGTGTTGATGCGCTCCTGCATCTCTTCGGCAGCCTTATTCGTAAACGTAATCGCCAAGATCTTCTCAGGTCTGATATTGTGTTCTCGGATCAGATGCTCAATACGGTGTGTGATGACTTTTGTTTTCCCAGTACCGGGACCTGCAATGACGAGAAGGGGACCGTCTTTATGTATTACTGCTTCTATCTGTTTCTCATTTAAACCGTGCAAAGTGTTCATGAGGTTCCCCCGTTCATGCTATCGGAAGAAATTTGTGTGATTTTTATAGTTGGTGTGTATACTATTTACATCAGGAAACATAGCGCGGAACAGCAATCTATTACGCTAAATCATTCACGGTTATTATACCATATTCGATGCAAAAAATCAAGGTTTTTTGAACATAATTCAGAACCATTCAATTCCCGCGAAACACTCTTGTAGGCGGGCTTTGTCCACCCGATTTACGGGTCAGTTCTCAGTTCTTTAGTCCAATTTTGGCCCCCAGGCCCGGTAGGTTCGGTTTTGCGGTGTACTCACCCAAATTTTGCCCACACGCGGCAAAATTTGTCTTTGCTTTACATTTGCGACCTGCATTCCAACTGAACCGGATACTCTACGGAACCCTTGAGGTTTCCTTCAAAAACTTCTTCAGTCCCGTAGGGTTTATTTGCTTGGGTATTTCTTCAGTATTTGTGTAGAAACATCTTATGTAACGGCACACGACGTGTGCCGTTAATATTTTAAGTTAATCGCATTAGGCGTGTCTAATACTTTAACCCGACTTACGCAGAAAGCGCGCCTACTAAAAACGATGAATCGCGTAAGTCTTAACTTTAAATATGTGACAACGTACGGCGTGCGTTTACAATGTATAGGAGAACAATGAACTATTTGAACATGTTGAAAAATGCAACCTTTTTAGTCTTCGGACTTTTATTAATCTATATCTGTGGCTGTAATCGAGTTCAGGATATGATCGTCTCTGAACCACAAGACGCGATGGAGGCTGCCTCAATTCGGGTAAGTGTTGTCTATCCGGGTGACTGCCTTGGCGATTCCTCTTACTGTGATGTCCTCTATAACGGTATCCAGAAAGCCAAAGCCGAACTTAGCGTTGAGATAACCGAAATGGAGAGCAATTTCGAGACATGGGATATGCAGCTGCAAGCCGCTGCTGGAAACTCAGGGCTCGTTATCACTTCCGGTTATCAAATGGCTGACTCAGTTTCACGCGTGGCACCAGAATTTCCAGACGTTATGTTTGTTATTTTTGACGCCGCGGTGGATCTGCCGAATGTCGT
>JAPPDN010000908.1:8848-10532 GCA_028824575.1 Candidatus Poribacteria bacterium
AAGGGACCTTCCTTGTAGGGGCTATTGCTGGGTTAAAATCGAAAACCGGAAAAGTCGGTTACCTCGGTGGCGCGGATGTTCCGTTACTGCACGAATTTGAAGCCGGTTACCTCGCTGGTGTCAAAGCGGTCAATCCAAACGCGGAAATAATTAGAGGTTATGTCGCTGATGATCAAGCGGGTTTCTACAATCCGGTCAAAGGACAGGAGATTGCGACAACTCAATATGAAAGTGGTGTTGACGTGATTTACGCGATGGCGGACCAATCGGGGTTCGGGGCAGTTGAAGCCGCTAAACTCGCGGATGACAGGTATGTGATATGGAACTACATTGATATCACTGATGTCGCACCGGGCATAATCCTAACAGGGCTGCGCGTCGGAATCGACGAGTCCGCGTATAAGGTTATTCAGGAGTTTGCAGCTGGGAATTTGGTGGCAGGTGTACGTTCTCTTGGTCTCGCTGAAGACAATGTTGGTTATCTGCTGACTGATGGCAATAGAGGTTTGATCTCTGATGACATCTTAGCAAAGGTCGAAGCATTGAAGGCGAGCGTCATAGCTGGTGAGATTACTGTTCCAGCAGTACCGGAACCTGAGATTCAAGCACCGACATCGGATAATGAAGGCGCAGAAATACCACCAATTGTACCGTAATCTCTATTTTCGCTCTTTGTTTGCGGCGAGGTTTTCAACCTCGCCACATAAAATCACGGTTTAGTATCGGTGTTAACAGGTGGTTCGTCGTTGTCAAGAAACCGTTCAATCGTGTTAATTGTTGCTGGACTCGTACGGAAATCGGCAACCCACGGTTCACGGAAATATGCCTGCTTTTCACGCGGTAAGGCGGCGAGTACTTCGGGCGGGGTCTTCAACCGATGCCAATGCGTCGCGAGATGCGCGTAAGCGTTTAGCACTGCTACACGCGGTGCCTCCCGTTGCCAGACGGGCCCCGCATGACACAGGTTTTCCGTAAAGAAAATCGCACTGCCAGCCGGACATTCGTATGACATCAAAAACGGACTCCGTTTCCCTTCCGCTAACGACATGTGATCCGAATGCATCGGGAAATTAGACTTGTGACTGCCTGGTATAAAATGTGTCGCACCATCCTTTTTGGTGACATCTGTCAATTCAAAGACAACACGCACCATTCCGGCGTGAATCCGTCCATTATTGACACGGTACCCGAAAATTGGGTCCCCTTGTTGCGGTCCACCACCGTGAAGTCCACCATGTTCTTGTCCTTTTTCTCGCCAGACAGAGGAACAGTTCTCTAACCGAACATCAGGACCAATAATCTCGTGCAAAACATCAAGGACTTTCGGATGGTCAATCAAGACGCTTGCAGGACCCCCCGGCACAGCGCGGTGTTCTGGTGGTAAAGATTCAGGATTGTGATGTATCCGTTCAATCTGATCAACGATTGCGTTCACTTCATCACGTTCAAGGATCGCAGGACGCACGAGAAATCCGCTCAAGTCAAATCGAAATTTTTCTTCATCAGTCATAGGATTTACATCTCCTTATTTGAGAATAGGTCTATCCGCTCAAAACTGAGGCGAGATTTTTTGCTTGACCACACTTACTTCTCTTAATTGCTGTGTTTCGACTACGGAAACGAATTTTAGAGCGTTCAAGTTCTCGGAGTTCAAATCTGTCAATACGTTTACCATGGAACAGAG
>JAPPDN010000908.1:10542-10992 GCA_028824575.1 Candidatus Poribacteria bacterium
ACAGAGTAGGAACACACGTAATTTCGAGTGTGTTTAGTGCTGCATTCGCCTCCTTAGGTAACTTTCCAAACATTTCTGAGACGAAGTTGGCTCCGCTTTGCAGCTGATCGGCTACTGTTGATGTTTTAAAAGTTCCACTTTTGAGTTCTATGAGCACAACAACCAAATTACTTCGAGAAGCATCGCCACAGAAGAGAACATAGTCACATCGTTTTGTGCTTATTTTCCGCTGTTCAAATTCGCATTCAAGGTTTACGATAACTCGGTCAGATAGGGTGCCGGTTAGGTATACACGACATCCGTCTCCACTACAAGATTTGCTAATGCATTCTTCGTGTACTTGCTTCTCTATTTCTGTGAGAAGCTCTTTTAGTCCCACTCGCTGCTACCTCCTATCCGGCTTTCTCAAGTAAGTCTTGGAGGTTAACAGAACGATCATAGAGTTTATAT
>JAPPDN010000138.1:0-557 GCA_028824575.1 Candidatus Poribacteria bacterium
GAGAAAGAAGGAGTACCTGAGGAGACGCGCAAACAGTGGGATGCTATTGTTGAATTAATCAATCAGGCACACCTCCGGTTTAGCGAAGAAGAGATTGACTTGGATACATATTAGTCGGAGACATTTCGTAGGCGATTTTCCGCCGCCTTATACTTTTTTAAAGGGGCTATCATGCGTAACATTTTGCTTTTCTGCTTAATGACCTTTTTCTGGATAGTAATCGCAGAGCAGTCTGCTTCTGCACTACCAGCGTTCTACAAAATGTTCCGTGCCAAATATGGATGGGCAAGTGGATGCAACGTCTGCCATTCTTCAAAGAAGGGGGGCGATTCGCCGAATCCTTACGGCAGAGCGTTCTTACATAACGGTATGAACCCATCGACATTCCTGCGAATCGCAGAGGAGGATTCTGATAGAGATGGGTTTAGTAATCTTGCTGAGATTATTGCCCGCTCTTACCCTGGCGACGCAGCAAGTACGCCTGAAAACGTCGAACCTTTAGAAAACACCACTGCAACAGATGATGCCCTCGCGGAGGATGAAGAAAATATCTTTAG
>JAPPDN010000138.1:567-10983 GCA_028824575.1 Candidatus Poribacteria bacterium
AAATGAGGAAGTGATCTTTGGTTGAGTGGATGCAAATGACACACAAGAGGTGGTTGGTTCTGTTTTTCTTGACGATGCTTTCGGAAATCTCGTCTTCGGTGGGGCATTAGATATCCGCCGTATCACTCGCGGACAGGATTTAGTGCCTGATGGCAGCAACTGGAATACCGGGACAACGCTCATCCATGTCGCTGAATTCGTCGTAACGACAAATGTGGGCGATCATGTAAGTGTGTTGGGAGAACAACTCCTAACGACATCGCCACTCGGCACGCAAGTGGCGGACGACCACGGGTTTATTTACGCGATTCTCACAGGACTACCGATATTACCGAAGGGCGCGGCACTCAAAATCGGACGATTCCGGCACGCTTTCGGCATTGATACTAAGTCGGATGCTGCCGCGAACCCTTTGTACAACTTGATCAGAAAGAATATTGGTTTCATCTCTGACCGTGGGTTGCAGTTGAATGGGTATATCGGACCGGTTGCCTATGTGCTATCGCTCGCAGATGGACCAGATTCACTACGGACCGTCACGGACGGAACTGTGGAGTCTGGTATCCGAATCGGTCCGCACGGGAGCGGCGGCGGTATTTTGAAACCGATCCAAAACAACAGTCCACCTGTATTTCTGCATGTCAACGGGACGCTTTCGTTCTTGGGCAAACGGATCTGGCTTGGCGGTTCTTACTTTGATGGCAACAGTTATCCTTTCAATCCGAACAACGGGGATGTAAATCCATCTACATTATCTTACAAACGTCGGTTCGGTTTCGCGACAAATTTCAAAATTTGGCGACTTGATCTTGCCGCTGAATGGGTGCGTGGAATGGATACCCACCTCTTGAAATACGCTCAAACGCCAATAAAAGGTGACCGGACGGCAACAGTGGAGGGATACTACCTACATGCGGAAATTCCCTTGACAGAAACTATAGATGTTCGGTTAAAATATGATGTATGGAATCCGAACACGGAGAAGTATAGCACATTTAATTTTAGTAGATCACGTGATGCAGAACTGTGGACAACACTCGGTGGAGCATTGACGTGGCATTTTACTGAAGGCGCGCTGGCACGGTTGGTTTATCAGGTGAATAACATTGGAAAGTCGACGCGAAATGCGACAATTGTTCCGCAGCTTTTGGTCGAATTTTGAACGGAGACAATATGAAAAAATGGATATGTTGCTTGTGCGTTATAGGTATGTTGGTAGGTACGCTGCAGGCAACGGCACAGGTTCGTCCGCCTCGACGAAAACATAGAATACTGGTAGACCGGAGTGCTAAGAAACAGGATACTGTCAAGGCGGATATAGGTGAAAGCCTTAAAGACATTGTGAAACGCGCGACGCAACACACCCAGCCCTCGAAAGTAGATGTCGTGTTCGTCGTTGACGGTAACAAACGGATGTTAGCATCGCTTGCTGTTCTTGAAAAGAAACTTATTGATATGCTCGCCGTTATTGAGGCGAAAACGATGGACTATAGGTTCGCGCTCATAAGTTTTCAATCGGTACAAGGGGAACCGCTTTACACATTTCATCCCTGGACCTTTGATTATCTCGGTATTGAAAATGCCTTACAAGATATACGGGCGAAATTCGACAATAAAATTCAGCCTGGATATGGACTCGATGCAATCGTGAAGGGTTTGAATGAGTTGGATTTCCGAGAAGGGGTTACAACACAATTTGTAGTGCTTAGTAATTCGCGGATGCGCACCTTATGGACAGAAGCAGATGCTAAGCGTAGAATTAGTGAACAGATCATCAATCGATGTCGGCAAAACAGTGTACAGCTTAACTTTATCGGTCTGAGCGAAAAGGCACAAGCGGAACTTACCGATCGAACAGGTGGCAAATGGTACCCGATTGATTCATATCAACGGCGGATGGATGGACAACGGATCCAGAGTGGTGAAACAGTCGCCGATAAAGCACTGCTTCGAGTGGACGGAGTGTTTAAACGCATTGCTGAAAGTTTAGTGCAGAGTGAACCCGGTAAAGTAGACATTGTGTTCGTTTTTGATTACAGTCTGAGCATGGAACCTAAAACGGAGGCGGCGTGTAATGGCTTGGATCTGATGGTCTCTGTGTTTAAGTCGGCGGGGTTAGATTATCGGTTTGGGATTATTCGGTTTTGGGCAGCAGTCGGTGGTGGTGAAAGCACTATCGTCGTAACCAAGCCGCCGTTGGAGTCCGAACAGGTGAAGGCGATGTTTCGGCTCCCAAAATCTGGTGATGAGCATCTGTTGGATGCCATCATTGAAGGCGTACCGAAACTTCGGACCGAACAGGAACGTAACCTTGTGCTCATCATTGTCACGGACGAAGCGACGAGCAAGCGAGCCGAAAAAGGGTATACAGCAGGGAAAGCGGTTTCAGTGTGCCGTGGGGTGCGGGCCAGAGTTTACGTCATCGGCGGTGTCACCTCAATGAAAACGGGTTCCATTGGAGATGATTTCCAGCGGCAAGTCGCCCAACTTACTAAAGGTGAGCACTACATTATGCCGGGTGCTAGTGCGCCTGTGACCACAACAGGTGGCCCTGACCAGCGACGGTAAGGGTGCTGCCTTCACTTCTTGGTTATTTTGCCGATTGCTCTACAGCGAGTTCATCTGGCGTTTTGGCGTGTATCGCGATGAGCACGAAGCAGGTAGATTGCAAATTCGCGGTCGGTTCCGTCAGTTCGATCGGGGTATTGCTGGCGAAGCTGCCATCTTCTTGCCGTGTTTTAGTCAAATAGTTGATCGCAACACGGCGCGTATTGAGCGGATCATTTCCAGCCGCGAGTGCCATAATCGCAATCGCCGTGATTTCTGGATCACTTGGGCTATTTTTATATCTTCCGAACCCGCCATCCTTGTTCTGTAGCTGCTTTAGCCACGCGATTTGTGCATCGATGTCGTAAACGGGTTCTAAACCTTGTATCACCCAAGATGTTAAAAAAACGTCGGATTGCATACCGCGTTGCAATGCCCAACCGCCATCATAATTAATGGCACCCGCCAACCAATCTGCGCCTTTAGAGACAGGTTCAAAACTCTGTTTGAAACCGAGCCTCCTGAATCCTGCTAAAACAGCAGCAGTATACAACAAGTTGTCAGGGTTTCGTTCCTTTTTACCCCAACCACCGCTCCGATTCTGGACTTTTTTTACCCACTGCAGTCCTTTGAAACGAGCCTCTGGATCGGTTTCCGCCGTTGTTAAAGCGATAAGTGCAAAGATGGTGTGTGCGGTGTTATTGTTCCAACTTCCATTAGTCAATTGCGTATTTCGCAAATACGCAACGCCTGTCCGAATTACTTCTGAACCGGTACCCCACCCTGCATCAATCAATGCCCAAATTGAGAACGCAGTGTTCTCCACATTGCTATCTCCACCAAGTACCAGGGGCCAGCCACCATCTCGGTTTTGGTGCTGCACAATATAGGTTTTCGCGCCTTCTATAGTTTTGAAGAGCGGAGGGCCCTCTGGTATTTTATTCAAAGTGGCGACTTCGGTATCCGCAGCAACACTTCCTCTAATCCCGATAACGAAGTTCAACAGGATATAACAACAGGTTACCACGAAAACACTTTTGTGGTTTTTCATCTAACGTGCCTCCATTTGTGCTATTGTTAGCTTTAAAACACCTGAAGATTTGTGGAGTTACGCGCGTTTTTCAAACGGATATCTCTTCTTACAAGAGCATCGATTATACACTACGACTGTGGCTCAATTACGACCTTGTAAACGCCTTCTTGTCCAAGCATATCAATGCCTTTTTCCAACTGATGCAACGGTAGATAATGCGTTATCAATTCGCGCAAGGGTGCGCGTGTGATCTGGAGAAAATCCAACGCTGTCTGAAACTGGATTTGCGGGTATGCCCATACGCCACAGACATCGAGATCTTTGTTACAAATTTGGTGAGGTCGTACCCGTGTATCCCCAGAATCTGTGTAGTGTCCGACTTCAATCACTTTCCCGCCGCGTCGTACCACATCCAACGCTTCGGCGAAAACTACCGGCAATCCTGCACACTCAATCGCGATGTCCACGCCGACACCATTTGTGAGTTCCTGAATCTGCTCCACCCGTTCTTCGGGTGTTGTGTCTCCGACATTGATAACCACGTCCGCGCCCATCTGTTTTGCCATATCCAATCGACTATCGACGAGATCTGTGGCGATGATCGTACCGGCACCGCTATCCCGTAACACAGCAACAACAAGTAGACCAATGGGTCCACAGCCAAGTACTGCCACACTGCTCCCGATACTGTATCCATCTCCGACTTGTGGTAACCCTGGGGCACACGCGCGTTCAACGGCGCGCGTCGCAACTGCTACAGGTTCTGTCAACACGCCTATTTCTTCTGGGACACCTTCCGGCATCTTGTAAACCCAAGAGTTCCCATGGATATAGGTATACTCGGCGAATTCGCCGTTCAGATACGGTGGCGTTTCGCTGTTGCTGAAGCCGTAGATGGTTCGTCCAGAACACAGCGTCGGACGACCCGGCACGTGCAAACAGTAGTAGCATCTGCCACAATTTTTTGAACCCGGTACCACTGTCACACGGTCACCAGCTTTAATGGGACCGCCCATCACATTCATTACTTGATTCGCATTTTTGCCGATCTCAGCAACTGTCCCGACAACTTCATGTCCTGGGATGACTGGAAATTTCAGGGCAGTGTGCCCAAGATACATGTGTTTATCACTGCCACAGATACCGACGCGATCCACTTGTAGCAGGAGCGCATCATCTGCGGGTGTCGGTTTCTCAAATTCGCGGATCTCTATCTGTCCGGGTTGGAGCATCATCGCCGCTTGGACTTGCATAATTAGATTTCCTTGTCTTGTTTTTTATGGTTTTTCATCGCGACCAGAGCGGAATTAATACTTTTGTTAGTTGCGCTAAACTTTCTAAATTGTGTGCTGGAAGGAAATAGTCTACGTATGGCAACGCCGTGCGGATACCTCGGCAGATCGGTTGATAGCCGTCGCTGCCGAGCAACGGATTAAGCCAAATTAACCGATACGCATGCCGATGCAACATCTCCATAGAACGCTGCAGCACATCTACATCGCCTCGGTCCCAACCGTCGCTGATGAGAATGACTACGGTGCGATATGCTGAAAAAGACGGTGCAAACTGCCGATAGAATTCCAGCAGGCTTTCACCTATCTTTGTTCCACCCGACCAGTCCGGCACGACGTTTGCCACTTCGTTTAAGCCTTCTGCCAACCCTTTCCGTTGGAGGAGCCCGGTAATGTCCGTCAGATGCGTGCTGAAGACTGCGACCTCTATTTCTCTCAATTCCTGTTGCATGCCGTAGATGAATTGGATGAGGAACTTGGCATAACAGTCCATAGAGCCGCTCACATCACAAAGGAGTAGAATCTTGGTCTTTTTAATCTTCTGCTGTTTCCGAATTAACTCAAGGGGTTCACCGCCGTGTACAAGGCTTTTCCGCCAACTTCTGCGAAAATCAATAATTTTGCCCTTTTTGCCCACAACCTTCCGACGACTCAGCTTTGTTGCCAACACCGCCGCCAATTTTGAAACGATCTCCCGTGCTTTCTCCATATCCTCGCGTGTGAACTCACTGAAGTCCTTTCGGGTGAGGACTTCCTCTACACTATAAGCGAGCGGATCGTCTTCTTCTCCTTCTTCCTCATCGTCTTCGGTCTCGGCATCCAGCCATTGTTCTATCATGTCTTGATCGTCAGTAGCATCGGAGAGGTCTTGAAGGCTGGACGGTTCGGGTGTCGCATCACCCGTATCAACGGCTTGGAAATCTGGGCGCGGGTATCGCCAAAACAAGTTGAAGGCGAGGTCAAACGTTTTTAGATCTGCTTCCTTCGTAATAAGATTCGTCCGTGCTGTATGATAAAACGCCTCCCGCTCACCGATGTCGATCAGTTCAACGCTTTTGCACCAACTCAGTTGGTTGGTTGTTGTCACGTTAATGTCCATCTGTCGGAGCAATCGGCAGAAGTCTGTAATTTGTTGGAGAAGGGTCTGATCAGTCATTTTCTTCTTTTTCTATGTGAGCAATGAACGCATTAAGTTCTTTGAAGATGTTGTCAAACAACTCACCGATTTGCTTGGCGTTTTTCTTCGTTTTACTATAAGTCAATTTTTTCTCATAGATATTATTAAAGACACGGCGAAATTCTAAAAGTTCCTCCAAAATCTCGAACGTTTCTTGGGAAATCACAGGTTGTCGTTCCGCGTAGGGTGCTGTCATCTGTATTAGTAATTCTTTGTGCCATCTACTTCCATCGGGCATGCGTAGGTCAATATCCATAGCAATCTGTTTAAAAATGGTTTTTATTCGTCTATAACAGTCTACAATATTTTTGGCAATTGCTGTTTCTATTTCTTCTTTGTAGATAATTGGTGCCGTTTTGATTTTCTCTAATCGCTCTGATATTTTTTTGATGGTATTTTCTATTTCAATGCATTCATCGGAGATACGTTGTATCAGTGCTGATCTGTCTACTTTGTGGATAGCTCCTTTTTTGATTGGTGTCAGTTGACTCTGAATTCTCTGACGAAATAACCCTTTACAGCTGTCAAAATCAACCAGATCCACTTTGAATAAGCCGCTGATGTCGGATGTTACTGATGCTGCCCGAAGATACTTATCATTCGGGATGCCCCAAACAGCGATGTCAATGTCCGACCATTTTGAGAATGTATCTGCTTCGGCAAGTGACCCAAATACAGCGACTTGTGTCGCACCGAAGTCTTCATAAAGCATAGTAGCAACCCGATGTGCAGTCTGCCAGGCGCGTTGCAGCAACGCCTCATCCACTTTCCGATTTTGGAGGTGTTGATCGAGCCGCTGACGGTATGCCGCTAATTCTTCTGGCGATAAATCTTTCGCTGTGCGGTGGGTATCTGTGGGTTGATGCATATCCTTGTCTCATGAACTACTCATCCGGGTTCTTTAGCCATACTATGAACACGTCGAGTTCTGTAGATAGACCGTCAAATATATCGCAGACCTCTTGTGCGTTTTCAACGATTTTTTCGAGTTCCAATTCAAATACGTATATGTTTCTAAAACGGTGGCGGGACTTTAAAATACCAGTTAAAGCGACAGCTGTTTTTTCGGAAATCACAGGCGGACGCAATGGGCGCGAGGTTGACATTTGTTCTAATAAATCCGTATGCCAATTTTGTCCTTGAGGTTCGTCCAAGTCAATTTCTTGAGCAATCCGTTTGAAAATGTTCTCTAATCCCATATAGAAAACAGGGAGGCGCATGGCAATCAGATCTTTAAGATCTTCCCGGTCTTCAACAGGTGCCACTTCCATTTTTTCGAGGCGTGTCTTGATTTCTTCAACAGTTCTCGCTATTTTTTTCCGTTCATCAGCGATTCGATTGATGAGTTCTTGATTGTTCATTTTGCCGTCAATTTTTTCCCTTTCTGCACGGATTTTTTGACATTCAGAGATCAATCTATTGCAGTCTGTTTCTCCCTGTTGAACTTGGATCGCTTGGCTTTGAATCCGCTCGCGAAATCGCCCTTTCGTACTATGAAAGTTGATGAGATCGATTTTGAACTCTGGACTGAAATTCTTGGTTTCCCACAACGCATCAAGGTATGTGTCACCAGGAAGTCCCCAGACAGCGATATCAATATCTGACCCTTTTGAAAACCATTTCTGTCCGGCAAGCGACCCGAAGACAGCAACTTGTGTTGCACCAAAATCTTCGTAGAGCATTGCTGCTACCTGATGTGCAGTCTGCCAGGCGCGTTGCAGCAACGCCTCATCCACCTTCCGATTTTGAAAGTGCTGATCGAGTCGCTGACGGTATTCCACTAATTCTTCTGGCGATAGGTCTTTCGCTGTACGATGGGTATCTGTGGGTTGATGCATATTGCTATCTCCTTAGAAAATAGAATACCACGAAATCGTTTGGCATGCAATAAAAAAGAGACGGGATCACCTTTTTGGATTCCCCGTCTCAATAATTTGCTTTTCTTATTTTTATTTTTTAATTACATGTGGTAATTGACTATTTCCGTATTCATCGTGGTTTTGTGAAAGTTAGTATTGAACTGCTAAAATGGGTTTAATTCTCTTCCGTTATTGGTGGAGGTGGTGTTGGGTCAAATCCTGCGTAGGGATCGTGAAAACTCATTTGTTTGGATATAGCTAGCCAATGAAAAGTTATATTGTTTGTTAACCATAGCCAGTTATTACGCACCTGCCGGAATAGATGTTCAATTAACTCGTCCAGAACGTGACCATAGTTTAAATAACGGATGTCTATATTATCTTGATCGGTGTGGTGTGTCTGTATTTCGTTGAGTTCAGTTAACTCAGAGTGAAATTCTCTAAGTAACTTTTCGACGTTATCACAAGCATGCTTTCAAGGGACTGCAAAAGCCAGATGAGAATTTCTCGATGTAGGTCGCTAGCTGCTATAGGTTGACCATCTGTCTCAGGATAAAGATCGGTGGCATCTGTTGGGGCGTAAGGAATTTTAAGACCGTTTGGGTAACTTTCCATCGGTATGCTCCTTTGCCTTGAAATGTCCGAAAGACAGGTTAAAAGTTTGGGTCATGAGTTGGATAATATGTTGGTTAAGTGTATCCTGCAATCGCGATTTTGTCAAGAACCTCGTAAATGTTTATGCGTGTGTGAAGTTTGCGTTTCGCTCTACGGCCAGAAATTATACATCGGTTGCTGCGTGACAACACTGACGAGACTCCAGATACCACCCACGGTGAAATCGCCCAACATCAACCCAATGGCAAACATCACCAACTGCTGAGATGCCCGCGGTCCGCCAATTTTCAAGACGCTCCACTTGATAACCGAACTCACCAGCATACAACTCCACAAATACCGCATCCCCCAATCACTGGAAACAACGAACCCGATCGGATGGAAGGGCCACCAGAAGAAACGCGCCCGCATAAACATCAGAAGCGTCGAAAAGAGTAGACCGAAAAGGATGCCACCGGTGGCATAGAAATTCGGTTCAGTCGGGTAATAAAGCCAACGTTGCAGTCCGTTGAAGACGCGTCCACCGAAACCTGTTGACCAACTGCTGCTGCCACTCATATTCAATGCGCCGTAGGTGTAAAAAAGATAGAGGATTACACCGAATACCATCACTGCAGCGAACCCTGAAACGCCTAACAGTGCGAAGAACAAGCGTCTCGTCGAGATTCCCGAACGTTCTGAGAGTTTGAACCCCTCTAACTGGTGCGGCATCGGGTTGCTCGTGTAACTTCGGTTGAACCAGCGGTAGAGCGTCAATGCGACGAGGTTGTTGGTACCTAACGTGCGTGTGCCGAAACCGTCAACGAGGATATGGTGGTTCGGCATGTTCTCCATCGCATGCACGGGAAATCCCTGCTCCGCGCGCATTCGTGTTAGTACCAATACAATGATGAAATAGATCCCGAAAAAGATCGGAATCAGCCAGAGTGACATACCGATTCGCTTGGAAAAAATAAAAAGCAGCGCGAGTCCAACAACAATACCCCACAAGGCAAATCTATAGGAAACCGGTTCATTGGCATCCTCGCCTGTACGGCGACGCGCAATACGGAACACACCTCGGAAATGACGAAGGTTCAACACTAATACAGAGATGAAAATCCCGATCGCAGCACCGAAGCACTGTCTGTCAATGTATGGAAATCCGGGTAAGCTGGACAGTCCAACGGCACTTGTGAACACTAATTGTGCGTTAAAAAAAATAAAGAAAAACCAGCTTGAGAATGAAAGATCGAGCGGCATCAGCAGTCCAAGCCCAATGACAAACGGGTAGTAAGACATACTGATACCACCAATAGCGTTCCACGGTTTCTCTGTGAACAGATGTCCAAACCCGCGCCATCCACCGATCCGCTTAATCGGCAAGGTAGGGAGTGTCGGATACAGAAAACTGAAGCCGTTGAGAATTGCAATGGATGCAGCGATGCCGAAGCCGAGCCACGTGATACGGTGCGAAAACAGCGATTTTGTGTTATGTGTGACATGAAACGCAATCTGCGTTATCGGATAGGCGAGCCGTTCGCGTTCGACCCACTGCTTCCGCAAAATGACATTGATACACAACATCACGAGGACCAAAACCGTCATAAACCCTGCCCAAGATAGGATTGGCATTATCCACGCACCGAGGATGTCCAATGTGGAGAGGTTGGTTTCACCGATATAGTAACCTGCCAGAACCTTTGGATCGTCCACGAGGAGCCATCTCGGAAGGTGATCCCAGAAAAGCTGCTTCCACTCATTTTCAGGAGTCGCGAACCAGAAGGCGTGTCCCACGGTTGTGACGAGAATTGTCATCAGGGTGATGGATGGGAAGGCGCAGGCGGTGCTGAGCAGGATGTATATCGTGAGGAGTTCCGCATTCGTGAATAGGCGGCGGCGGACGGCGAGATT
>JAPPDN010000263.1 GCA_028824575.1 Candidatus Poribacteria bacterium
AGTTGGTAGGCTCGTTCTGCTTCAGCGTCGGTTACCAATTCCAGAGCCTGAACACTATTTCGGAGCGCATCGGTACTGAGTTCCAAACGGACATTTTCGGTATAGAGGTCTGCTACGCCCCACTGTTGGTAGAGGTTGTACTGCTTAACCCGATCTGCGTCACTTCGAATATAGTTTTTCACTTCCGCGTCGCCAATATCCACGCTTCCGAGAATAGTCTGTTGAACCCAACGATCGATCACGTTTTTTTGTACCTGCTCCCTGTTGGGCGCGCCGCCGAACCGCTGGTTCCGCCTTTGAGATTCCATAGCGTTGGCAACAGCACTTTCAAATTCTCCACGTTTGACCTCTGCATTATTGATTTTGAGAACAACTTCCCCCTCAGGGTTTCCATCTCCGCCGCGCGTATTGCTATAGAGGAAGACTGTCCCAACCAAAAACACAATGGCGATTACCCACATAAAGAGTTGCGCAATAAATTTTTCGCGTAGAAAGATAATCATGTTTTAAAGGTATCTCCTGTTTGACTCTGCTAACAGATGCTCACATTATTTATGAAGAGGTGTTAATATATTATACGCGCAAACGAGGTGAATGTCAAATTATAGAACCTATCTTTGGAGAGTAGAACCTACGTAATACAATAAAAATTTGCTAATTTTTGGAATTTACTATATACTTATAATAGGTAACATCAAGGGTATTGCCTGCAAGCTTTCATTAAAACTCAACAAAACGCACGATGCAGATTCAGAACGCAACAGATTTCAGTCTGAAATACACCTTAGAATCGGGACAATCATTTCGATGGAACCGAATAGATAATGCCTACTACGGTGTTGTAGAAGGACGTATCCTCAAAATCACCCAAAAAGGAACAACTTTGTGTGTTGAAAGCTCTACCGACGAAGATGAGACCCGTTTCGTGTCATATCTCCGCCACTATCTTGACATTGGGCGCGATGTACCCAAAATTCTTGCTGAAGTTAACAACGATGCCTATATGCATCGGGCGATTCAGAAACTTTGGGGAATGCGGATTCTGAACCAAGAGCTCTGGGAAACAGTGGCATCGTTCATTTTATCGCAGAACAACAATGTCTCTCGGATTCGTGGCATTATCCGTCGGCTGTCCGAACGTTTCGGTGAACATTTAACACTTGCTGGATATGAGGATTACAGTTTTCCGAGCCCAGAAGCACTCGCAATAGCAACAAACGAGGAACTCCTTGCGTGTGGCACTGGCTATCGAGCCAATTACCTTCGGGATACTGCAGAAGCAGTCGTTAATGGTGAACTCCCGCTCACAGCGATGAAACAGATGTCGTATTTTGAAGCGAAGCAAGAATTAATGCGTCGAAACGGCATCGGCGAAAAGGTTGCCGACTGTATCTGTCTGTTTTCGCTTGGGCACCTCGCAGCATTACCGATTGATGTCTGGATAAAACGGATTTTTGAGACGCTTTATCTTCGCCGACGCGCGACGCACCGCGAAATACGCGAATTCGCTCACAGTTATTTTGGGGACAGTGTAGGATACGCACAGCAGTATCTGTTTCACTACGTTCATGAGTGTTCAAATTGGGCAGATGCCGAGCATTTGTCGCTTATTGAATCAACTGTTACCGCTGTGGAGAAATAGTGTGAATCCACCACGAGTTAATAAAGATCAGCAAGTTTCCATCTAAGCATTGTAGGTGTAAAGAGGCTGTCTTGCTTGAAAATCGTAAGATTTCCTTTCGTAGAGAAATCAACACCTACAACTC
Organism: Candidatus Poribacteria bacterium; assembly: GCA_028824575.1. Classification (GTDB taxonomy): domain Bacteria; phylum Poribacteria; class WGA-4E; order WGA-4E; family WGA-3G; genus WGA-3G. The sequence goes on from JAPPDN010000263.1 coordinate 1,767, forward strand.
AGGTAAGTTCTATCTTGCCAGAAAATTCGGTATCCTTTACTACACATTTTTATTGTATTGTAACCAAAAGTAAAATATAATCCAGTCATTTTGACGCATAAAAGCCATTATATTATATCAGTATACATTGACATAATTATGTGCCATTTTGATTTAGGTAGCAGCTTGGATTAAAGATACTAAAAAGCGACCTTGGAGGTAACTACAATATGTCTGAAACATTTGAACAAAGTATAGTATCGCATTTGGAAGAACATGTTGAACTTGCGATTTCGACCGTTCAGAAGTTGAGAGCAGAGAAACTGGAGCTTGAAGCTGAAATCGCGCGTCTCAATAGCGATGTGCTACAACGCGATACAAAGATTCAAGAACTCGAAACCCGTAATAGCGAACTTGAGGAGGAACTCGACTTAGAACGGTTAGGCACTTCTCAAGAACGTTCCGAAATCAAAGAGAGGCTTGAAGGTTTAATGGATGTCCTCGCCGCCTCAAATGAGACAGAGGAACCAGATACAGGTGGCGAGATCGTTTTTACGTCACAGGATGATGAATCAGACGAAACATCACCATCGTCTTCAGCAGACTCGGTACACTCTGAGTAAACCAATATAATTAGCACCTTGCGTGTCTTAGTTCTCTCTCATTCTTACATTATGAAGCCGTACCGGCGCAAGTTCGCGCTCATTGCGGAACACCCAGATGTTACACTACGTGTTGTCACACCAATGCGTTGGTATGAAAGCTTCCAAGATATTATTTTTCAACCGGAACCAGACACGCCGTGTGAAGAGTTTCCGTGCCCGATCCGATTCTCCGGTTATGGTAGCCGTTTTTACTACCGGCACGGCATTAAACCTCACTTCAGGGACTTTCAACCGGATATTATTCACTTAGAGGAGGAAGCGTGGAGCCTCAACGCGCTACAAACGGTTCGTTTAAAACGGAAGTATTGCCCGAACAGTCGTTTCATTTTTCGCACGTCCCTGAGTATACCGACAAAGCAGCGGTTTGGCATATTACCAGTGTGGATTGAGCGCGCCGTCTTTCGGGAGACGGATAGAGCCTTTCCGCTTAGTGAAAATGCTGGCAAAATTCTAACCGAACGGGGCTACACCGGAAAACAGACCCCATTTCCGAATGGTGTTGATGTACGACATTTCTATAAGATGGATGCCACCAAATTACGCAACTCACTGGAACTTAGCGGCTGTTTTGTGGTCGGTTATGTCGGTAGATTGCTCCAGATGAAGGGTATTGATACGCTTCTTGAAGCCTTAGCACACCTTGTAACCCATAACACCACACGCACTTATAAACTTTTAATTGTCGGGCAAGGCGAAGATAAAGATGGGTTCGTAAAAAAGGCAGAAATCCTCGGTATTTCTGAACAGATTGTGTGGATCGATGCAGTACCCCCTGAAGAGGTCGCTGCCTATATTAATTGTATGGACACGATTGTCCTGCCCTCGCGAACGACAACAGGATGGGTAGAATTCTTTGGTAGAGTGCTTATCGAGGGAATGGCGTGCAAAGTCCCAGTCATCGGTTCAGATTCCGGCGAAATTCCGCACGTAATTCATGACGCAGGGCTCGTTTTTCCTGAGGCGGATACGGATGCTTTAGCGGAAAGGATATATCAAATTGCTCACGATGCACACCTCCGAAACGATCTGGTTGCCCGCGGGCTTGACCGTATCAAAAATTTCACGTGGGAGACGATTGCAGAACGGACATATCAAGTATATCAAGAACTGCTTGGGGAGGCTACAGAATAAAAAGATGCCCCCGACTGGACTCGAACCAGCATGCCAATTAAGGCACAGGCCCTCAACCTGCTATGTATACCAAATTCCATCACAGGGGCATTGTGATTAATTATACTTTATTCAGATAGTAATGTCAAATTTTTTAGACTTTTTTTAGAAATTTCCATCAGTCATGTACACGACCGCTTTGGATGGCAACATGAACACCCCCACATGGGAAAATCTTGAACAACAGCTATCGGATACACTTGCAGGTGAGGTGCGTTTTGATCTGTATTCTAAGGCACTCTACAGCACAGATGCAAGCCTTTACCAAATACAACCGATAGGTGTTGTAATTCCGAAAGACAGCCAAGACATTATCAAGACGGTGCAAATAGCGTCAGAACATAACGTCCCAATCCTTCCTCGTGGTGGTGGTACGAGCCTCGCTGGACAGAGCGTCGGTGAGGCGATTGTGTTGGATATGTCTAAGTACATGAATCAACTGCTTGAGGTAAACGTCGCTGAACGTTGGGCGCGTGTGCAGCCGGGTATCGTCTTAGACGAGTTGAATCATCAGTTAAAGCCGCACGGTTTGATGTATGCGCCAGATGTTGCCACGAGCAGCCGCGCGAACGTTGGTGGCACTATCGGCAATAACTCCGCAGGTTCGCACTCTCTCATCTACGGTAAAACCATCGATCACGTCATGTCGCTTGACTTGGTGCTTTCCAACGCTGACGAAATCACAGCATCTCCCATTTCACTTAAGAAATTAGAAACGAAAAAACAGGGCAACACATTAGAGGCAAACATCTATCGCGAGTTATGCCGTATCTGTGAGGACAACGCAGTAGAAATCCGTAAACGTTATCCGCGTATCCTGCGTCGTGTCGCCGGCTATAATCTGGATGAGTTTGTTACAGATGCCGGCTCAAAAGAGGTCACACCATATCGGCGCGATGGATGCGATGAAAACCACCCATTTAGCCTGACGAGAATTCTCGTGGGGTCTGAGGGAACACTCGCGACGACCGTTGAAGCGACAGTTAATCTCGTTTCGATTCCCAAACTGACTGCGCTGTGTGTCGTTCATTTTGAATCTCTCATTGCCGCCATGGAGGCAATGCAACCCATCTTGGAATGTAACCCGACCGCTGTAGAACTCATAGACAAAACGATCCTTGATATGGCGCGAGGTTCATTAGAATTTTCACGACTGACCACTTTCATACAAGGCGAACCAACCGCGCTCCTTGCTGTCGAATTTTACGGTGAGACCCAAGTAGAATTAGAATCACAGTTAGAGAAACTTGAAAAGACGTTAAAAAGCGCAGGTTTCGGTTATGCGTTCGTACGCTGTTTTACCACTGAAGAGAAATCGCGCGTCTGGGAGACACGGAAAGCTGGACTTGGTTTGCTAATGGGAATGAAAGGCGATGCCAAACCGGTGGGTTTCGTTGAAGATGCAGCGGTGCCGATAGAAAACTTGCCAGAATATGTTCGCCGATTCGATGAAATTGTCACGGCACACGACACCACCGCCGCCTACTATGCCCATGCAAGCGTTGGGTTGTTGCACAACCGCCCTATCGTCAACCTCAAATCCGAAACTGACATTCAGAAGATGCACGACATCGCTCGTGAAGTTCGAGACCTGCTCATGGAATTGGACGGTGCTATGAGTGGAGAACACGGCGATGGACTCGTCCGGAGTGAGTGGATAGAAAGCATGTTCGGTCCACAGATTTATCAGGCACTCACCGAGGTAAAAAGCGCGTTTGACCCGAATGGTATTATGAATCCGGGCAAAATTGTCGATGCGCCGCCGATGACAGAAAATCTGCGTTTCGGTGCAGATTACAACACTATTAAAATTGATACCTATTTCGATTTTTCGAGCCAAGACGGATTTGGTAGAGCAATTGAGATGTGCAACGGTGTCGGCGCATGTAGAAAAACACTGACTGGTACCATGTGTCCCTCTTTTATAGGTACGCGTGAAGAAGAGCACTCAACGCGTGGGCGTGCGAACGCGCTGCGCTCCATCATTTCCGGTGCGTTGCCACACACGGAATTCACGAATGAACGGCTACAAGAGGTACTTGATTTATGTCTCGGCTGCAAAGCGTGCAAAGCGGAGTGTCCGTCTAATGTAGACATGGCGAAAATTAAATACGAGGTCATGGCACACTACCACAAAGCAAACGGTTTGCCCTTGCATCGGCGACTGTTTGGTGAAATCGGTGCGCTCGCGCCGTTCGGCTCGATGTTTTCTCCGTTCTCCAATTGGGCAGTCAACAATGGGATTTCAAAGTGGATCGCCGAAAAATTAATTGGCGTTGACCGACGGCGGGATATGCCTACTTTCGTGCGTCCGACTTATGAACAGTGGTTCCGAAAGCGTGGTTCCCGACAGACTTCAGATAAAAAGGTTGTACTCTTCCCCGACACCTTTATGAATTACAGCGAACCTTCTATCGGTAAAGCTGCGGTGGAGTTGCTGGAAGCGTGCGGATTTGAGGTGCTCTTCCCTAAGAAGCGGTGCTGCGGTCGACCCCTGATCTCAGAAGGGATGCTTGACCGGGCAATTGAGAATGCAAGTTATAACATTGACGCACTTCGGCGGTATGCTGACAAAGGCATCCCGATTATTGGATGCGAGCCGAGTTGCACCTCTGCCATTACCGATGATTACGTTGAGTTGATCGGCACACAGGATGCAAAACGTGTCGCTGAGGCGACTTGTTCGTTTGAGGAATTTTTTGCGCAGCTGGCTGAAAAGGACGAACTGCCGTTGGAATTTTCGGCAGCACCCCGCGACGTATTACTGCACGGGCATTGCCATCAGCGCGCACTTGTCGGTATCCAACCGACTGTCCAGATGTTAAGCCTACCCGCAGAATACAACGTCACAGTGATAGATTCAAGCTGTTGTGGTATGGCTGGCGCGTTTGGATATGAGAAGGCACATTATGAGCTCTCTATGAAAATAGGTGAATTACGGCTTTTTGATGCCGTCCGTGAAAAGCCGCCGGGGAGTTTCGCGCTGAGTGCCGCCGGGTTTTCTTGCAGGCACCAACTTGAACACGGGACGGGTGTGCAACCGAGACATCCAGTTGAAGTGTTACACGAAGCAGTAATGAAAGATTAAACCTCATGCACCGGAGGAAGACCTAATGGCAAGACTTTATCAACCGCTTGACGATTTTAAGGTCGTTGAGTTACCCGAAAAGCAGTTACCATTTTGGAAAATTGCGGGGCCTGGGGCGATTCTGGTCGGTTTATCTATTGGTGCAGGTGAGAGTGTGATTTGGCCCCTCATTGCCGCAGAGTACGGTGGGAGCATGATTTGGGCGGCGGTGCTCGGGGTATTCCTCCAACTTTGGATTAACTTTGAGGTGGGCCGCTGGACAATCGCAACAGGCGAGACGGTATATACAGGTTACAGCCGTATCTGGCGAGGTTTCGCACCGTTGTTCATTCTGCTGACTGTAGTCGGGTGGATAGCACCCGGATGGGCACGCACATCCGGTCTCGCGCTCAAAGCACTTGTCCTTGGACCCGGCGGTTGGGGCTCTGATACCTTCTGGACCATAGTGACATTTGCAGGAGTCGCGCTGATCCTTTTCGGACCGAAAATGATTTACAATTCTGTAGAACGGACGGTTGAACTGCTTGTTGCCATCGTAACGATTGGATTAATCCTGGTTGCTATCGCTGTCGGTTCCATGGATACATGGAAGGAAGTCGGCGCGGGCCTGATAAACGTCGGTTACAAAGACCCCGGCATGCCAGTGAAAACGTTTTTTAGTGCATTAGTCTTCGCGGGTGCTGGTGGGACGGCGAACCTCTTCTACACCTTCTATCTACGCGACAAGAATATCGGTATGGGTGCGCAGCTGCCAGGGCTACAGAACCCGCTTCGCGGCAGGACCGAGAAAGTGCCCGCAACCGGGTTCATCTTTGAAGTGACAGAGGAAAATCGAAAACGCTTCACGGCATGGTGGCAATATGTAAAAAAGGACCAGATACTTTTCTTCTGGGCACTCAACACACTCACGATTCTGCTCTTCATTTTCGGCGCACTCGCGGTTTTACACCCGCAAGGGATTGTGCCTGAGCGAGGCAAACTTATTTACGATGAAGCACAGATATTAGGTGAAATCTGGGGCGCGGCGGGACAGAAGATTTTCTTATTGGTCGGTGTTGCCACACTTTTCGGGACGCAACTCGCGTTGGTTGACGGCGTATCACGCTCGATTTCCGACATTATCTATACCAACTTCCGAGGCGCGCAAAAGCGGGATTTGAGCTGGTGGTATCTTCTCATCGCAGGTATCTGGATCGTCGGTGGCTGTGTAATCACTTTTGTAATGGAGCAATTAAACGTCAGTGAATTAGGATTTCTCTTTAATGCAGCATACATGGGCGGGTTCGCTATGGCGATTTATGTCCCGCTTACACTTTACATGAACTACCGCTTTCTGCCTGATTTCGCCAAACCGAAACGGCTCTCTACCGTCATGATGCTGATTGCTTCATGTGTCTATGTCGGGTTCGCGATTTCAAGCATCATCTGGGAAGTTAAACAATTGATTGGAGGCTAAAGTGGTTTTAACTATGGAGCCTCTGCCCATTTTTGCCGATGGCAAAATGGATTTCTGGTTAATTCATAGGAGTTTTTACAATGAAACTCGAGAAAAAGGCGTTTTTTGAAAAGGAAGGTTACCTTATCGTTGAAGATCTGCTGTCGGCAGAAGAGGTTGAGGCATGCCAAGTAGAGATCCACAAGTTGCACCAGTTCGCAGCGGAACAGGAATCCGATATAGAAAAAGAACGAGCAGCGGTTGCCCGCCGCCACGTACAACGTGAACCTTTCGCAAAAGACGAGACCCAAGGAAGCAACCTACCGGTGTTACGGAAAGCAGAAAATACACGGCAGTATTCCGAAGTATTTCGGAACCTCGCACAGCATCCGAAACTCATCTCGGTCGTCCAAGAACTCACCGAATCCGAGGATCTATTGCTTTTTAGAAGCACGCTGATGTTCAAACCTGCGTTCCACGGTTCCTCACATGGCTTACATCAAGACTCGGCATATTGGCCGATGGAGCCGCCGAACCTTGTTACCGTGAGCATCGCGCTCAACGACGCGACACCGGAGAACGGTTGTTTCAAAGTGATTCCGAAAAGCCATCTGTGGGGCATGCAGTCTTGGGGACACATTGCACGCGAACAGGGTGAGCAACTCACCGATCGGAAAGAGGTCGCAGAACAACAGACGGACGTGCCACTTTCGGCAGGAAGTGCGCTGTTCTTCCATAGCCTGATGGTGCACGGTTCCGGCCCCAATACTACGCCGACACCTCGGAATACAGCATTGTATGCCTACTTCTCGCCGCAAGTCAGATATGTCCCGAAAGACGGGAAACCTGGTGAAAAAACGTTCCCTGTCGTTGCGGGTCTCGGTGGTCAAACGGAACTGACGCTCGTTGCTCAGACTTATGATAGATCTTAACCCAAGTTGCCATTTGTAAATCCATAGAATTTCCTACTGAAATCAGATTTGAGTTGCGTTAAAAATTGAATTTGCGTATAATTTGCGACGCTACGACATAATAACAAATCAAAAATATTTTTAGTCATTATGTCCTGATATAACCCAAGTTACTAAGGGATTCACAACATTCTGGATTTTAGGAATCTGAACTATGAACGAGACTACCAAAACCCCTCCGGAAGAAAAAGAGGGTCCCATGCCCGTCGTCAGAAAACCGGACATCGGGAAAATAGAGTTAGTTACGCCTAAGCCACTTGTTGCGTATGATGAACAGGCAGCCAAGCCCCGTAAAAAAGGCTTTGGGAAATCGGGACGGCAGACGACCCCATCTCGCGAACAACTCGTCCAGTTGCTTCTGGAAAATATTGAGGCGTTTTCGGACTCCGAAGCACAATTACTCAGTACAATTTTTGAGCTGCAAACGCTGACAGCACAAGAAGTGATGTTGCCATTAGCAGAAGCAGCCGTGCTGATAGTAGGGGCATCGCCCTCTGAAGTTCTCACACTCTGTCGCGCTTCCAACTATCATTACATCCCTATTTATAATGCACGCGTTGACCAATTGCTCGGAGTCGTTGATGCAATGGAGGTACTTGCAAGCGAGCACGACGACAACGATTTATCGTCATTCGTGAAGGATGTGAATTATGTACCTGCCTTGAAGTCTGCTACAGATTTATTGAGTGACCTGCGGCAATCTGAAATACCGATCGCGATTGTGGTTAACGAGCATGGCAGTTGTGTCGGGATCGTAGAGTTGATAGATATTTTAGAGCGGATTATAGGCAAGGTCACGGCTAATCGCAAACGGGCTACACCTCACATCGAAAAACTTGGAGCAAGCGACTGGCGTATCGATGCACGCATGTTAATTGCTGATGTTAACAAAATCTTAGACATCCGAATCCCCACAGATCAGTGTGATACGATTGGTGGCTTTGTCCTGATGTTGTTCGGACACTTACCACAAAAAGGTGAAAAAGTTGTGTATGAAGATGTTGAATTTAATATAGAGGCAGCTTTCAAGTACGGGATCTCCGAAATTCGGGCTACGAAAAAAACGTAAAAAAGGTTAAGTGAGTCAATTGAAACGTCCGCGCCGTCACATTTTCAAGAGAACCCGCGTCCGAATGTTGATCGTGTGGTATCTCATCCTACTTGGTGCCATCATCATCCTCATCTGGAAAATGCCAGCGATCGTTTCGCACTTGTGAACAGTTCGTTCTTGTTGGGTGAATTAGGCAGCCATAAGTCTCCAATTCTTGTAAGCAAATGCTGATGTTTTGCGCCAGTTTTATTGGGAAGGAGAATCTGTTGAATGTATACACTTATTATCATGTCATCTCATAAAAATTCTGTCCGCCAGCACGTGATCGGTCGAGGACTTCTATTGCTGCTATCCTGCGTTATCCTTGGTCTATTCTCTGCGGCAATTGGCGGCTTCACCTATGGACTCTCCCAAAAACGGCAGAGAGTCACTACTGAAAACGAATTACAGACGCGCATGGAGAAAGAAATTCAACAATTAACGCAGGCAAAACAGCAAGTTGAGTCGGAACTTGCTGCCGTTAATATGGAGATGAACGAGATTCGGCAGATGGCAGAAAAGATCCGGGAGGCTTTAGGAATCCTCGGGCAAGGCGGCGAGATGAATACTACTTCGTCTGCCGGAGAATCCGAGCCTCAACAGGCGGATATATCCGTATTCACTAATACCACACCTGATACCCACGAGCAGCAGAAACTGACACCCAGTATCCTGAAAGAGGAGTTGCAGGCTCTCTATAACTATATCAACGCATATCAAAAACAACTTTTCGGCTATCCTTTGATTCTTCCAGTGAAACTCCAACAGGAAAACGGGGATC
>JAPPDN010000766.1 GCA_028824575.1 Candidatus Poribacteria bacterium
TAATTACCAAGTCGGAGCCTGCGGTTGCTGTGTAATCCAGATCTCCGTCCACTGCGGCATCAAACAATTCCACGGGCCCCATTTGTGCCATGTCCAATGCCTTGCCTTGTGGGACACCGTCCACTATGTCTATCATGACGACATCCCCAAGTTGTTTCTGTGCGATCAGAAACGCCGCTGTTGCGCCGACGTTCCCTGCACCAATAACACTGATTTTTTTTCTTGCCACTTCTTCCTCCAATTCGTTCCACTATTTAAAAAAATATTTAGCCGGACTCACGCCGATGGAGATTGAAATGCGTAAGTCAACTGTATTAATTATACCCAGAAAATTGAAAATAATCAAGTTTCCTAAAATTGATGGAGGTTCTACCACCACCAAAATCCCCACCACCACCATTTTTTCTTCTCTGGCGGAAGCCTTCGCCATTGCCATATCCGCCAAGAAAACAGACTTCCGCAGAGAACACCTAAAATCACGAGTTGCCACCATTCAGTATTCATCTTGTTATCCTTTATGGCAGCATAAAAGCTTACCATGTCCAAGAATGGAATTAAAATACTGGAAGGCGTGCACTAATCCACCAACTTTATTTCGCCCCAGCGTGAAGCCAATTTGCCACGTGCTTCTACAGGATAAGGCAGACTCTCCGATTTTACAAAGACATCATCAACAGCGACTTCAACCTCTTGATCGGCAGTAAGGTAGATACTCCACCACGGAAATTCGCCTAAATCGGCGTTAGAAGAGATGTCGTCCTTTTTCCACTCCGTCTTTTCACCGGGATCAACGGTGACAGCCATTTCATGCTTTGCGTCGTTCCATTCCAGACGGAGCGTCCGGAGCATATTCGTGTTTTCAGGGATGTCTTCATAGGAGAATGCCTCCCAACCGCCGAGCTGCCCGACAGAGCCGGAACCAAACACACCCTTCGGTCCCCAGTTGTGTTGATGGCTCGGCGACATACCGAAAACCCAATTCGGATTCTTCCAGTTCGGTTCCTCGTTGGTACACAGCACCCCGAACCACCCACCGGCTTTGGAGAGTTCAGCGACTTTCACAGTGAACTGGATACCGAGGATATCGCGCGGATCCCATCCAAAAACGAGTTTGAAACCCGGATCGCGCCCCCCGGGACTTTTGACTTTCATCTGAAATACGCCGTCTTTGATACCCATCTCTAAACGGTTTTCAGGGACAAACTGGACCCATTTCGTGCCGAGGTCTGGTACCTGTCCGGGAGTCTCGTCGATTGCGTCTAAATCACCCTCAAAATCGTCATAAGGTTTCCATTCGGGTGCGGCGAACGCACTGGATAAGGTAAATGCCGCCAAAATGCAAATAAGTGATATAGTTTTCATGGGAACGCTCCTTAATTTGCGTTTAGATAGAAGGCGATAAGCGGGAGAGTGAACAGAGGCATGGAAGTTTGGAAGAATGGAAGACTGGTCAGTTTTCCATCCTTCCCTTTTTTTATCCGATTGGGAGATTGGAGGGAGTTATCTTCCATCCTTCCATTCTACACTTTAAGCGTGCCGCGGTCCCATTGCGTAAGCAGGGTTATCACCGAGGTTTTCGATAAGCCATCCGCGTAACGGCACGTCATCTTCAGAAGGAACGTAGCGTCCGTTATTTCGGGTAGCGGCACCGAGCAGCTGCCGACGAATCGCGTCACAGCGTTCATAGAGCGGTTCAACCGTCATCTCGTCTTTCGGACGGATCCAGCGATACCCGTAGCCGTAGAAGAGTGCTTTCCGGGTCATTTGCGAGTGGTTCGGACTGCGTGAATGCCAGAGCCGTCTATCAAACAAAACGGCGGTTCCGGGTTCCACACAGACCGGCATCGCATCGTCAGGCACATCGTCCGCAGTTGCTTCGCGTGGATCGCGGCTAATTTCATATTCTGGAACCGACATATCTGACTTTAGATGGCTGCCCGGACGGATATAGAAGTTCCCGCGTCCCGGTTCAGAGACATCTGTGAGGAAATATGCCACTTTCAGGGAAAGACGTGGACGCGGATGCGTCTCCATTTCAATGTTGACACGTCCACTGTCTTGGTGCCATTCCAACCAGCCTTCACCTTCTTCGGCATCTGTCGGTGCTGGTGGTTTGACGTGCATGTGCGCGTGGTATAGGTAGATGTTCCATCCCAAGATGCCCCAGACTTTGGGGAGGGTCGTCGGTAGATCAACGAGATTTAAGAGCGCATCATCGGCACCTAAGAAATCCGACCAGCCCCACTGTGAGCCAGGTTTTGCTCTGCCTGTAGCGAGTGCTTTGTTGTACAAGGTATCTACAGCATATGTGAGGTGTTCCTGCATCTCTGATGAGAGCGCGTTGGGGATGTACAGATAGCCTTGTTCTTCAAAATGTGTACGTTCTTCTTCTGTGATTAAATGAGGGAGATACTTCTCAGGCGAAGCCTCCATACCCATGTTAAGAAGTTCGTTCATGGCAATTTCTCCTTGATTGCGCTGCTGTATAGGTGACTGTGTGAGCGGACGCAAAAATTGGACGGATTACCGGACAAACTCATCAAGAAACTCGCGTGAGCGGATCAAACCGTCGGATTCTGCTTCCCACGTGCGCCAGTAACGGTAATCTTCGAGTTCAACGCTGACAATGCCGTCAAATCCTTCATCCTCTAAACGTTGAACGACTCGTAGCCAATCCACAATACCGTCACCCGGAATGGTATAACGCCACCAATCTTCACCGAAGCCGCGAGGACTTTGGAAACTCGGTCCCAAATTACCGTGCAGGTAGAGTGCTTCTTCATCAAAAGCAGTATCTTTCCCATGAACGTGTTTGACATAAGATGCGAATTCGTTTAGTGCGCGTAGGTAGTCGATACCGATTCTGACAAGGTGCGACGGATCGTAGTTGAGTCCCAAACCCGGAGAGTCGCATTCCGCGAACATCGCACGCCACATCTCTGGTGTGCAGCCAAGGGCGGGATAGTCTGGAGCAGAACCAGGCCATCCTTCAACGGCGATCGTTACACCTTTAGAGGCAGCAAATTCAGCGACAGGCGGAACGGTCTCCTTCCAAATATCAAAGTTTTTTGCCCTGCCGAGGCTGGCATCTTCCGGCACAAAGACGCAGAACATAATATGAACGTCATTATCAGCAGCGGCTTCAATGGCGGCTTTCGCTGCAGAAGCACCGGCTTTCTGTTTAGATTTTTTCGCGCTGAGCAGGTCTCTTGTACCTGGGAGATCCGCGCTGCCGATAGCAAGACCAGCATCTCTCGCGGTTTGGACGATTTCGGGGGTGACTTCTCCAATATCAACGGCATCAAACCCATTATCGACACACCACTTGCAGAAATCTGCGAAGGGTAATTGACGGGCTGTGCCCGGAATACGTAATCCTATTTTCATATTTTTAATTATTAAGTTTCTGCGCCGATTTTTCCGTAAATCGGGTTCCTGATGAAAATGAGAGCGAGATTTTGAAAAAGGCTAATAACGCATAGTTACAAATCTACAATGCCCTTCGACACCTCGCCAGCAGTGAAAAATAAGGTGAAACCTAAAAATAAATAGACATTTTCCTTCCCTGGTAGGCGAGGTTTCCTAACCTCTCCGATGCAGAGTGCCTAATTAATTCTAAATTTTACTATAAATGTGAATAAAATATCTGTTCAAGTTATGCCTGAGCAATAGAGGTCTGTTAAAACCCCATCAGTCCGCAGCAGCGGCGACATACGGGCATGGGACCATCGTTACTCACGGACTGCCGGAACTTCATTGCCTTCTGATTATTCCACATATCAACGACTTTATCCGTTTTGATATTGCCGATGATATAGTCGTGGTAATCACGGCAGAGACTTACATCGCCGTTACTATCGATTTCCATTGTCATGTAGATGCTAACACACTGGTTGTATCCAAAGGTCTGCTCATGATCGGTGTAATAGCGTTGGATTTCGCCTTTTGTATTGAGTCTCGGCATCATGATCGGCGGGCAACGTCGCTGTTCGTTGGAGAGATTTTCCATCTCTTCAAAGCGATCCAAGATTACGCCATGGTCAAAGTCCTTCCACGTTCCGATCCAACCGTAATGCGTTTGCGGTTTGAAACCGAAACGTTTCTCAAAATCTTCGGTATGTTCCTGCGCGGATTGCGAATCTATCCACCATGTCAGATAAAAAATTTGCGCATCGGCATATTGACTGGTGAACTTATAGAGATCTACGACCTCATCTATGTTATACATTGTGACGCAGCTCAGCGGAATTATATACGGGAATGAGATATTCCGTTTTTCTTTTTCTGCACTCAGTGTTTCCAGGGCGGCTTTGACATCTTTGAAGTTATCGTAGTTTTCAGATACACCCGGACGTTGCGTGTTGTGAATCTCCTCATTCGGGCCATCGACGCTCAAGTAGATAATTTTGCAAGTTTCCAAAATATCGTCGGCACGTCTTGCGATATTCGTTGCGTTGCTAACGAGCGATATAGGCATTCCGCGATCTTTGATGTAGTGCATTAATTCAATAAGTCCGGGGTAAAGCATCGGTTCGCCGCCCCAGATATACCAGACGGGTGCCCAGCCTTCATCAACAATCTGATCGACGAGATCTTTATAGACTTCAACAGGGACTTCGCGTTGTTTGAGTTCTTTGAGAGATTTTCCGTGGAGGTAGCCGTTGTCCCCCCACTGTCCACAAGAGTGGCAACGGAGGTTGCACATATCGGTTATGCGGAGGCTTACCAATTGAATAGCGTCGCCTTTGCCGTGTTTTGCCCCGAGGGGGTGTCGCCAGTTGAAACTCTCTTTGGCGAGTTGATAACGCATGAGTTTGCGCGAAGTCCCCCAATCCTCTGATATGGCGGTGGCGAGTTCATTGACAAGAAATCTTGATGAGATTCGACTTCGTAGTGCCATCTATTCTCCTTTATGAGTTATCAGTTATCGGTTCTCGGTCACCAGAGGAATAGTTTTCAGTTATCAGTTCGGTTTTCAGAAAGAGACCTTAGGAATATCTTAACCCTCTTTAACTGACGACTGACTACTGATAACTGCCAACTCTAATTCTGACTACTGATAACTAACTTAAGATTCGTTTTCTGGTTTTACCAGTGTAAGTGCCGCAGAATTCATACAATAACGTTTGCCAGTCGGCGGCGGTCCATCGTCGAAAACGTGCCCAAGGTGTGCATCACACCGACTACAGACGACTTCAGTGCGCGGCATGAAAAATATACTGCGGTCTGATTTCGTCTCAATAGATTCGGTGGAAATTGATTCCCAAAAACTGGGCCACCCTGTTCCAGAATCAAACTTAGTTTCGGAACTAAAGAGCGGATTATCGCAACAGATGCAGTGATAGGTCCCCTGTTCTTTAGAATCGTGGTATTCCCCCGTAAAAGCGCGTTCTGTACCTTTCTTCCGAGTCACTTTAAATTCTTCTGGTGTGAGTTGTTCTTTCCATTCTTCTTCCGATTTGATGACTTTTTCTGCACCCATTTTCGTTCACTCCTCCCGTGAATATAAGGCAAAACTTACTGTTAAAAAGTCCTTTCTGAATACTATGCCATATTTTCAGAAAAAAATCAAGAATGTTTGAAATCCGGTGTACAATTACATTTTAAGCATTGTCTTTCTGCTTTCGCTTAACCGCACCTAAGACCCGACACTTTGTCGCCGACAGAATTTCATATCTTACCCCACCCCAGGTGATTTTGCGTTGAAAGATAGCATATACAGCATTGAGACCCGCGAGAAATACGCTAACTGAGGTGACGTAGGAGGAGATGCCGATTGTCTGCCGGACCTTGGGCATGTTTTGGAGCCAACGCGGTAAGTTTTTGGAATAGAGCCGATAGCTGAGTGCTTCGAGAAAAAGGATAAAGATGACCGGTAGTAATTCTCTTCTATGGAATAGAAATGGGATTGATCCGAACACGAAGAGACCTTTTGGCAGAAACACAACAAGACTCGCAAGCCATTGCCGCCAAAGTCCCATGTGAAACGTCATAATCATCTGGCGGTTCGTAAACTCGACAATTTGATGCCATGTGCGATTAGCGGTGTGCGTTACCGCTACACAGTCCGGGACAAAATGTATCTTATGCTTCACATCTCTCATTGCAAGGGTAGTGTTGAGGTCTTCGATTGTTGCTTGGTCCCAGCGTTCAAGAATTTGTGCTTTTTCGAGCATCTCACGTCGGAAGGCATTGGAACCTCCCCACACCATTGTGAGTGGATGATCGCCCTGGATGCTCATCTGAAAGTTAACCCAGATGGATTCCACAAGGGACGCGATGTTCCATGTTTGCGGGAAATAGAACCGTCCACCGACAGTCGTCCCTATATCGGATTCTTGGAGCGGATTCACAAGCAACGTTAACCAGTCTTCACGAATAGCGACATCTGCATCCACAAATGCGATAACTTCGATATCGTCGGGGAGTTTTTCTATCACCGTTATGAGGTTCTGTACTTTTTGTGAGCGCGGTAAGTTGTTGTCAACGATGTTCGGTGCTAATAACACATGGATGTATGGATGCGGTTCGGCAATTTCACATACGTGTGGCTACTAGACATCATGTCCTGAATCCGCTTTTTGGTGTGTGACGAAGAAAACCTCGTACGCGCCTGCGTAGTCTTGATGCAGAAGGCCTTTGGCGTGTTCTGCTGTGTCAGCGTCCCATCCGTAATGCGGTGCGATAATTGCTGCCTTTGGTGTGTAGTCCGGTCGCCTCGCATTGCGTTCGCGCCGCGCGTAGAAAAAAGATCGGGTAATGATGAGTAGTTGGACAATAAAGAAAAAATAAGCCGTTGCGATAATGTACGTCTGCATAGCGTTCAACCGTTACTCTTCCGAAGTACGGACCCGTTCAAGTGTTGTTTTCAGTTTTGGAATGAGTGCTGTATTGAGCAGAAAAATTAAATTCGGTTCATGCTGAAGTCGGGCGTAGAAACGTCCGGCCCCTTCTACTTGGTTTCCGACTTGCAAAGTATATACTTTCTGATTCCGCAGCTCGATGGTCAGCTGCATATTCGGTTTGTCGAAACCTGTGGCAGCATCGGTAGGTATGGATTTGTTCCCTACGAATGCATCTACCATCAAATTATCAAGTTCGTAAATGATGGCGTTCACTTCGGCGTTGTTTGCATCCTCGCGTACCGGGGCGGTGAGTCGCCAATTCGTCCCCAGACGTTGGCATGTGAAAGGTGTTTCCCCAGGCAAGGTCGAAGTCAGCCGAATTGCGTTGTCAATATGGAAGTTGAGGACCTGTTTATCCCGTAACCACGCTGACCCCAAGGCGATATTATCGATTAAATCACGTTTCACACGGGTGACTTGGTTTGACTGCTCAGGTTTGACATAGACAGTTCCGTCCTGCGTATGGTCTCCGATGAGTAGAGCTACTGGCTTGTCTTCACCGCGTTGCGTGAACCCAACTCGGATTGACGGTGATGCTAATCCATAAGATGCAAGGCTTTTGGTAGAATCATCGATAAATGCGACAGCCTCAAGAGAATCTACGCCGAAAAGTAGGTCGTCTACTGCCTTTGCGTCTGTTTTTAGTTTTCCTGACGGCGTTTGCAATTCCCAGATGTTATCAAGGTTTTTCGTGCAAACAGTTGTCTCCTCATCTTGTTTGATTTCAATGCGAACCGTATCGATACGTTGAAAGTCGATAACCCGTTTATCCCGCAGATCAAAAACAGATTTATTGAGAAGATTATAGAGGTTTTCAGCGACAGTGTAGAGGGCATCTTGATAAACGGAAACCTTGACATAGACGCGTCCCTGCGTTCCCGTCTCAGACGAAACTGAAGCACCGATGCCAAGCGTGTAGGTGTTATCGCCATCTGTGAGTTTCATCTGAATACGTGGATCATCTAAACCGGACTTTTCTAACCGTGTGAGGACATTGGCATCAGCACCGTCAGTTTCAAAGGATGACACTTTCAGCGAACGCAATTCCGAAAGCAAAGTCTCAATTTCTTGGACATCTGCTTCTGCTTCGATCGGATGTATAACGTGCCATATCCCGTCTCGTTTTTCACAATTAATTGTGCTTGGTTGGGCGGTGGAACCTGAATTCCTATGTGTAAACTGAATGCTTGAGACTGTTGCTGGATTGAATTTAATAACTGACCGGTCGCGAAGGTCTGTCGGGGATTTCGTCAGGTCATCAAGTGCACTGGATTCGATGAGAAAAATATGTGCTTCCGACTTCTCTTTGACATAGACAGAAAAGTTAATTGCTTTTTTTTTTTTTTTTCAAGCTGCTGCCGGCGAATCTCCTTACGTCCAATGCGAGAGTGTTATACTCGGTGTATCCAGTCCATACTGTGCTAACTCCGTCACTTCAAGGGTCTGCTTGATCCCTTTGTTGAGGATGTCATCTAACATCTGACTGATTTTCTCGCTGTCAGCATCCGCCTGAAATGGTTCTGCTAACTGCCAGTTGTCGGTTGTATCCTTTACCAATTTCAGGTCTTGATAGGCCGCATCTGCGAACGCGATTTCCACCTGTTGAACTGCGTCACGTGCCACGCCGTAGACTTGATGAATCGCAGGCTTCTCGTTTTCAGTCGGCTGATCTGACGGCTCCTGAAAAAACAGGTAGTACGCACCGCCAATGCCTATGAGGAGAACAATGATGACAAGCGTTGTCCGGAAGTTCACGCGCTCCCTCCTTCGCGACGCTGCCACCAGACAACTAACCCGCCAATGAACACAATTAGAGGGATAAGGAAGACGGAGGTTATCTGTACGAGACGGATATCTTGGACAGCCATCCGACGCAAAGCTTGTTGCCTCAGATCAATGGGGCGGATAGCGATGAGGTCTTCCTCTAATGTGAGCCAATTGATTGTGGCTAAAAACAGGTCGCGACTTGCGGATCGGAAAAAGATGTTTGTTGCGAAGTCTGAATCCCCGAAAACAACGAGTCGGGTTGGACTTCCTGTCGTTTCAGTTGCTGTATTTCCACTTTGAAGGCTTGTATCCGGTTGGCGTGGTTCATTGTTTTCTTCAGCTGCGACTGCGATAGATATAGGTCCCGGCATATCTAATCCAGCGGTGTATGATTCCGTATTGAAGGTTTCATCGGTTTTACGCTGCGTTTCTGCCCAACTTACACCCGTCGGATTGATAGTTTTTGCCAGGCTTTTCACATCCAGTGCAGGTTTTCCTGCGCTATCTGCTGCTTTGCGATCTGTCAATGGTGTAACAGAGCGGGTAACCGCGAACGGGATTGACACCTGCATAGCGGAGCGGGTGATGTCATGCGGTTGAAAACTTGAGAAGGGAGCAGTGGGTCCCAGCTCGAAAACAAAGCTGACTCTGTCAACTACCAAGTCGTTTCCTACGGCTATCCCCCATCTTTTCATCAGTTGAACGAGTCCTCTGTTCACATCTTTTGCGGAGGTTACCGATGGATCAAGCAATAGGAGCAGTTTCCCGTTTTGTGCAAGGTATCTTGACACCAATCCGATTTCGTGGGCAGTCAAAGCATTTTTTGGACCGGCAATGACGAGCACCTCACAATCTGCCGGGACAGCGGGTTGCGTCAGAAGTGAGAGGGAGACTGCAGCATAATTCTGATTTTCGAGCTCCGCTTTTACTTCGCTATATCCTGTATTGTTGAAATCACCCAAGGAACGTTCTTCATGTCCAACAGTAAAATAGATTTTCTTTGTCTGTTTTCGGACAAGTTTGAGAATGGCACTTGTGAATTTCTGCTCTTCAAGTGTGGTGACCTTTTCTTGCCGTCCGGGTGTCTCAAAAATTACTGTGCCATCTCTGCGAATATTATACTTCTCTACCAGCTGAATGTCAATGTAAGGATTCGCATGAGAGATAGTTAAGAAGTCAGTTTCACGCTGATACAGTGCTAACATCTCTATTGTGCGTTGTCGGTCTGCTGGTGGAACTTTTTCGCTCATAAATGTGGTTATATGAATTTCAGTGTTAAGGGATTTAAGGATTTTTTGGGTCGGTTCCGAGAGGCTATAAAGTTGGTTACGGGTCAGATCAGCCCTTTTATCGAGCCGTTGTACCACAATAGCGTTGACGAAGACCGCTATACCGATAACGCCAACGATACTCAGCGCAACGTTTGCCCCGTAGCGGGCTTGACGGCTGATGAAAAAGTTAACAAAATCGGCGAATCGCAGCCGGGTAAAAATAGCCAATGCAGTAAAGCAAAAGAGCAGGAGTATCCAAAAGACAGTTCTTGCTCCAAAAAGCAGGCTTACCACTGCAGCGAAACCAAAAATTAAGGCGAGGAACCCAAACAGCGGTCCTGTAACGTTTTTGCTCGGCATCTCTTATCTCCATTTTGATGACTCAATGGACTTGAACGTCGCAAACAGGCAGACCCCTGTAAAACTCAGATGGTAGGTAACATCTTTAAGCAGAATGACCCCGCGCGTAAAGTCGTCATAGTGTTCAAGCAACGACAGATAACTCAGAAGTTCCCCGATGGCTCCGTATTGAGATGAGAGCGAACCGATGACCCATAATGTTATGAGGATACCAAAACTCGTCAATGCAGCAACGAGTTGATTTTTACACATTGACGACATGAGCAATCCTAAAGCGAGGAAAGAGGAACCAATAAGGATAACACCGAAATAACCGCTCAAAAGTACGCCGCCATCCAAGGGACCGAAACGTTGCGCCAAGAGCGGAAAAAAGAGCGTTAAGGCGAGCATTATGAGTAGCAGTGCCCAACTCGCGAGAAATTTGCCGAGGACTACCTGTCCATCTGTAATGGGTGAGGTCAGCAGGAGTTCAATTGTCCCTGATTTCCGCTCTTCTGCAAAGAGTTTCATTGTCAACACGGGTGTAAAAAAGAGTAGGATGATTGCCATATTGCCGAAGAGCGTTCC
>JAPPDN010000470.1 GCA_028824575.1 Candidatus Poribacteria bacterium
ACCGAACCACCCTACCCAAAGCATCAACGCACCGACGACGGTGCGCGTTAAACTATGGGGCGGCATTGCTGTCGTCTGGTAACCGATCCGTTTCCCGACTAAGATCGCAGCGACTAATGCCGCAATCCCTGCATTAATATGCACTACATTTCCGCCTGCGAAATCAAGTGCGCCAATAATATCACCAAATAGCGAACCGTCGCCGGACCACGCCATGTGGCAGAGCGGTGCGTACACAACTACAGACCATAAGACAGAGAAAATCAACATCGCCGAGAACTTCATGCGTTCAGCGAACGCGCCAGCGATCAGTGCCGGTGTAATAATCGCGAATGTCAACTGGAAGGTAACAAAAACAGTTTCAGGGATAGTCCCAGAGAGTGAGTCTACGCCGATCCCCTTCAGGAACATGGTGCCAAGCCCACCAACGAAAGAATTGAGGGTGATCTTCCCTGCCTCCATGCCTACGGTGTTAAAGGCGAGACTATAGCCGCAAATTATCCAGACAATCGTAATCAACCCTGTCAATGCAAAACATTGCATAAGCACAGAGAGTACATTTTGGACGCGTACTAAGCCTCCATAGAAGAGCGCGAGTCCGGGGATGGTCATAAAGAGCACAAGCGCAGTTGAGGTGAGCATCCAAGCGGTATCGCCCGAATCAGGTGCTGTTGCATCTTGCGCCATCGCCAAACTCGGCACGCCACAAATTAATAAAATAACGATTAGCGTTCCAATTCGTGTATAAGCAGATCGCCCTTTTGGCACAGTTTGCGAACTAAAACTTGCTGTGCAAAGAGCTAACAGTGATGCACATCGTTGTCGCATCAGAATCCTCCATAGTATTTACAAGCAGATATTGCTTGTTTTGTTGTTTATGTTAAGACAGACAACTTTGTCTGTCGGTTCAATTAAGAATACACTTTCGCCAACGGAGTTTGTAGCCTGCCGGTGAAAGTAGTACGTCCATCATACCTCTAAACATCTTCCACTTTACTATAAAAAGGTGTTGATTTGCTATTTTAGCAGAATATTAGAGTCCTATCAAGTGATAATTTTCGCACGAAAAGACAGCAGATAGAACAGGACTTACGCAAATTCAGCACGCGGCACGAGTTCTTTTGATTTTTAACTCCCTAAATCCCCTTATCAGGGGACTTATGAACCAACTGCGTAAGTCCCACAGAATTCAAAAACAGTGAAAAGGGAAACACCCACAAGGCGTGAAGTTAAAACTCAGGGATATAAGTGAAACTTCCTGTGGGTGCCCCTATTAGGTTTGTAGCCTGAAGGCTACTTGAGTGATGTGTTTACCGTATTGAGGAAACATTAAAGTCAGGATAGGCACTTGCGCCGTGTTCTTCATAGTCAAGTCCTGCCTGTTCTTCTTCTTCTGTGACTCGCAAGCCTGTAATTGCTTTGATTCCGTAGAAGAGAATAAAGCCAGTGACGAGGCACCATACGAGAACAGCGATGACACCAACAATCTGTGTCCAGAGCAGTCCAAATCCTCCACCGGCGAAGACGCCACTTGAGCTGTCGAAAAATCCGACGAGAATTGTCCCTAATGCGCCACACGTGCCGTGTACAGAGATAGCACCGACCGGGTCATCAATACGAAGTTTTTCAAACAACAGAACACTCAGGACGACAACAATACCACCGAGTGCGCCGATAATTGCAGCGGATGTCGGTGTCACAGAGGCACAGCCTGCAGTGATTGCGACCAATCCGGCGAGTGCGCCGTTGAGTGACATACCGGCATCGGGTTTGCCGAGGATGAGCCATGCGGTAATCATTGCGAGAATAGCCCCTGCGGCGGCCGCGAGGTTCGTTGTTATAGCAATACTGGAAATATCAGCTGCGTCCGCGCCCATTTGGCTACCGGGGTTAAATCCGAACCAACCGAGCCACAAGATAAAGACCCCGAGTGCGGCGAGCGGAAGATTATGCCCGGCAATCGGTCTCGGTTTTCCGTCGGCATCATATTTACCAAGGCGGGGGCCTAAGACGATGGCACCCGTCAGTGCGAGCCAACCGCCTGTTGAATGGACGACTGTTGACCCCGCAAAATCCGACATTCCCATATTCTGTAACCATCCGCCCCCCCAAATCCAGTGTCCAACGACGGGATAGATGATACCAGTGATGAAGATGCTGTAAATCAAATAACTCTTGAATTGTGTGCGCTCCGCCATTGCGCCGGAAACGATGGTCGCGGCAGTCGCAGCAAACACGAGTTGGAAAAGCCACGCTGCATAAGTCGGAACTGAACTCCACTCTAATGCACTAAATACACTCGTACTGGCTGCTGCGCCTTCTGTGAGGGATTCAGACGGGACAAACCACCCACTTGTTCCCATGAACGCATTGCCAGCACCAAACATAATAGCAAAACCGATTGCCCAGTAAGCGATGGAACCCATTGAAAAGTCCATCAGGTTTTTCATGAGAATGTTGACAGCGTTCTTGGCGCGTGTGAATCCAGACTCCACCATAGCGAAGCCTGCCTGCATAAAGAAAACCAGAAATGCAGCGCCAAGCACCCATAGTGTGTCGCCCATATAATTGGAATCTTCAACCTTTGTGAGCGTGCCTTCATCATCTATCAACCCGTTTAGGGCGAAAGCGTTTAAGCTCAGCAGGCAAGTGAGCACAAAAACTGTTATGATAACCTTTCTTACCATTTGGAAATATCTCCTTGTAGAACAGCAGTCAGTTATCAGTTGTCAGTCGTCAGTGAAGAGAGATTGATACATCAAACATCTCTTGTTACCAATAATTTATAACTAACAACTGATAGTTTCCATTTTTACCAAGTGCGGACGAAAGTCATTCTACCGGTAAGCCCTGTTTCATCGTCACCCTTTTGGGTTTCAAATCCGACAAAGACACCGAGTGTGTTATTTTCACCGTAGCCGACATTTGCACGACCGCCAACAACCATACTGCTGAGTCCGCCTTCATCGCCTAAACCGATGGTGACTTCTACTTGGGGACCGATAGCGAGCGTATCATTGACTGAATAAAGGATAAAGTCGCGTGTATAGATTGAATCGTCGCCGTAATCGAAAGGCGAATTGAAGAAACCTTGTATCCACGACTCAAAATAGATAGAGCCTGCAGTGAGATAGGTGAACAGCTGCGGGGCGATCAAGGAAGAGGGACCATCCGCCGCTGCATAATCAAATCCTATACCTACCATCGGAAGAAAACTGAGGGACAGTGAATCGCTATCAACGACGGGAATGCCAAGCCCGATGTCCAACTCACCAAATGTACCAACGACGTAAATATCGGTATCCAGGGAGAGCCCACCGAGGAAGCTTGGGGAATGGCTCGCGCCAACCCAAATCTGTGTTCCCAAACTATCTGTATCCGTTCGGAACCATCCGGAAGCACCTGACGACTCTTCTTCTGCCATCTCTTCTTCGCCCATCTCATGAGCATCTGCGTAGGCGATGGGGACACTGCCCACTGCAAAAATACAAACCATTACTAACAAACGAACTAACCAAAATGTATACGTTTTCATTCTTTACCTCTTGGAGTTTTACTCCGATTTTTTTCGGTCCCATACGTTATTGACTGTAGGGACCCCTGTCAAAATCAGGTTAGGGATTAGACCCCGTTAATATGTGCGTCCAAAACGCGCCTATAGGATTATGTAAATTTGAGCAACATACAATCACGGTGCAATAATGCCATTCTGAAGCTTTTATTGAGAAAGGGTCACTTGACGCTGGCATCAATTTGTGATATAGTGATTTCGCCTGCAAACGGCAGACTTTCACCAATGCTTCCTTCGCACCTATTTTCGTTTAAAGCAAAACGCGTGCCAATTAACAGTTTACCTCACAATGAGAGCTGTTAGACCATTCGCTGCACTGATTTTCAGTTGTCAATAATGTAAGCATTACAAGGGTTTAACCGATAATAGATAACGGATAACTCTCGTCGTGAGGCAAACTCTTAAAACTGATAATTGATAACTGCCAACTGATAACTCGTAAAAAAAATGCTGAAATTTTCAACAAAAGATTGCCCAAAAAAGATGCAAATCGCGCTTTTGAGTGTCGTTGCGATATTTGGAATAGCACTCCGCTTTTGGAACTTGGGACACTGGAGTTTCTGGATTGATGAAGTCTTTACAGTCAGAGATGCCCAAAACCTCTCGCTTAACAATTGGCAGTCTATTCCGAACCCCATCCCTTACCTTGCAGTGAAACTATCAATTCTGATTGCTGGCAATAGCGAATGGGGCAGTCGTCTAATTCCGTGCATCGTCGGGATTGTGTCACTTCTTGCTGTCTTCGGATTCGGGCGGACCCTGTTCAATTGGCAGGTTGGACTGCTCAGTAGCGCATTCGTGGCATGCTCAAGTTGGCACCTGTTTTGGTCACAAAACGCCCGTTACCCTGTCTTTACTTTTCTGTTTGCCGTTCTGACAGCGTGGTTTTTCTATCTATCTCTCGAACGCGATTCGACACTTTTGACAATCGCAGCCCTTGCCTGCTGTCTCTGTCTAATACTGTCGCACATTCTGTCTGTTGTGATCGTTCCAGCGTTAGCTGCCTATGCAATAATCTGTCTATTAGAAAATTCCAACAGGAAACGCTGGATCAATTTGCTCATCTTTTTCATTCCGTTTGCGATGCCTGTATTTGCTTTAGCATTTCCAGAGGTCCGCGGCTATCTTTTCTCCGGTTGGGGACGTAACGAATGGCAACGCAGTCCGCTCTATATCGTGCTAACGCTCGTCCAAGGTGTAAGTGTCCCTATTGCCGTTACTGCCTTTTTCGGGTTCGTTGCGACACCCTTCAACAAATCCACACGTTTTTTACTCTGTTATGCGGGTATCCCCTTAGCACTTTTCTTGGTCGCATCACAGTTCCAAAACGTCGCGGGTTACTATCTATTCTGGACAACCTCTGCCTATTTCATTTTCGCTGCAGTCGCGTGTGAACAGATGTGGAAGGCAATAGAAGGTAGGGCTGGAAGCATACTCGGCATACTCGTGCCATGTGTATTGGTGGTGACGCTACTTTCGCAGGATTATCTCTACTTTAAAATCGAAAATGGTGGGAGACCGAAATGGCGAGAGGCATTTGCAGCCATCCAAACCGAGAAGCATCCTAACGACAAAGTGGTACTTTCTGAACCTGAGATGGGCAAATACTATCTGCCAGAACTATCGCCAATTTACATCGGTGAATTGTTAGACGACAAGAAAGGTTTTGAGAGACAGTGGGAAAATTCAGGGAGAGATCGGTTATGGTTCGTTGTGGACGTGGCGAGTTTTAATGTTTTTGACGCAAATGAAAATGTCCGCAGTTGGATTCGCCAACGCGGACATCTTGTCCAAACGTTCCCGGCTTTCTCGCGCGCAAAAGATAGGACGATTCATATCTATCTATTGGAATAGAATATTTCGTCCACAACCTGATGGCTTTAAAATCACGCGGCAGGGTCTTATTGTCACGCTGAGCTGCTTCGCGAGTTCTACACGACTTGAGGTGAAGGTGATTCTTTCATGGTTGCCTCGAATCGTACGGCATACGAGTATTATACTTGCCTTTATGGAAAAAATCAAGATTTCTTTCCGATTTATTCAGTGCCATTCAATTTTAAGAAATTATTGGCTTGGAGGTCTTTTTTCCAGAATCCGGTGCGAAATGCTGCGACAGGCTGCGACAGGCTGCGAAAATTTCTGCGAATTTTTAAAAAACATAACATATATTAAGTATTAACACCTGCGCAAAGGACAACACCAAAAACGGACAATTGAATAACCCTGCCGATTTATCCAGTCGTATTCAATTGTGGGAGCTGTCAGAACTGTAATTTTTTTGATTAATGGATTATCAGGATAAGAAATGTATCGGCTGCTTAAATAAAAAACAAAAAACCTTAACCATCAACTCGTGTTTCCTTTAACATTTCTAACAGATTGCATCACCGTACCGTGGCTGTCAGTGAAACCAATCTGGAATGGATGTGACAATGGATCAGAGTTAGGGGGTATCACTCCTATTGCCCTGCCCTATTTCGAGCAAAGTTTCCCGCTGCTACAACATATGAAGTTGGGTTTCGCTATGTGCTTGAGTGGATACGACGACAGTTGAGATTTCACGTCTATCCGGGGTGTCCGTATCCTCTTTCGGTTCTGCTCAACCCAACCTACGGGCTCCCTAAATTGACACCTATGGTGCGATTAGGAGATCGCATCTACCAACCAATGAAATGTGTAAGCTCTAAATCTAATAGAAATAGACGTTAAAAGTAACTGCTATAGTAATAATATTAGTAGTTGTTGTTGCGGTGCCAGTGGTAAAACTACCGTAAAACAGAGAACCGCCATAGGTGGTATAGGTATCAGAGAACCTATTGTATCCGAGCATGCCCTCAAGAGTCACATGATCACGTAACTCATAACCGAGTCCACCAGCTATTGAAAAGAGACTGTCTTGATTAGCACTTGTATACCCGAGTAAACCTTGTAGGTAATAGTCTGATCTCCGGTCAGCAAAGTACATAAACCCTAAACTCGGTACGAGGTTTGGAACGGTTGATAAAAAATAGATAGTTAGTTGATCAGAGAGTCCATAACCGATTCTTCCAGTTGTTGTAAAGCCAGAACCTGAAAAACTTTCACCTGAACTGTCTGCGCCAGTAGCGATCGCAGCATATCCAAGACCACCACCTATAAGTAAACCTTCTCGTTCTCCATCAAACAGCTGTGCGTGGGTAACGAGCGGTGTCCCACAAATTAGTAATACTATCAACGTTGTTAACATCCAAAAACGTGTGCTTATTTTCATAAAAATCTCCCTTTTAGGTAAAATATCCGCAACCCTGGGTTGCAGAGAAGTGCGCCAGCAGCAGATTGCCCTACATCTGGCAGATTTGAAATGATTTAAATCTGGTGAAACCCTCTATTTTTTATCGCTCCACCCAATTCATACTACGCCCTGAATATATAGCCCAATTGTATCTTTGCTAAGTAGGGGTTTAAACCGCACTTAGATTTTAAAGCGAAGGATTTTACTTTCTTATTAGCATCTTTCGCGTGGCAGTGAATTCCCCTGCTTTGATCACGTAGAAGTAGATGCCACTCGCCACTGGCTCACCCAACTCATTCCGCCCATCCCAATATGCCGCACGGGTTCGACTGTGATAGATCCCAGCAGATTGATACCCTAATGCCAGTGTCCGTACCAGCCTTCCATCCGCCGTATAAAGGTTCATTGTAACATCTGCGGCCTCGGCAAGTTGATACGGTATCCATGTCTCCGGGTTGAACGGATTCGGATAGTTGGACAATAGTGCCGTTTCAGTCGGTATTGTTTCCGCCTGTATCAACGCCTCAAGGAGTTGTTCAAGGACGTTAATACCTCTTTGCCGCGCGGTATCTGTGAACCTGAGTTGTTTGGCATCGGTCAACCACTTCTGAACGTCTGCTACAGTAAGCGTCTGAAGTATTTGTGGCGATATCGAAGGTGCGGCGGGTGCTGCTCCCATCGCGCCTGCTACCAAAACGATGTCGTTCACATTAACAACGCCGTCTCCGTTAACATCCGCTGGGTTCTGCCCAGCCTGTCCGAAATTTGCGGCAACGGCTGCTAAATCTAAAATGTTAACAATACCGTCTCTGTTAACATCCAATGGGTTTTGCGAAGCTACAGGTTCTATTTCCCAGAGCAAAATTGTCCCGTCGCGGCTTCCACTGGCAAGTGTTGTCCCATCTGGGGAGAACGCAATAGAATATACATAACCTCTATGTCCACTAAGCGTAGTGAGGTGCTGTCCAGTCGCTGAATCCCACAACCGAATAGTCCGATCGTCACTCGCACTGGCAAGCGTTCCGCCATCTGGTGAGAATGCCACACTTCTGACCCAATCTGTGTGCCCTTCAAGGGTCATTATGTGATCCGCTGTTGTCGGGTTCCACAATCGGATTGTGTTATCATCGCTTCCACTGGCAAGTATCTCACCGTCCGTTGAAAAAGCAACTGACCTTACATCATCCGCGTGTCCATAGAGGGTTGCTCGGACTTGGCCATCAGAATTCCATAATTTGATCGTGTCGTCATCACTTCCACTGGCAAGTGTTTCGCCCTTTGGCGAGAATGCCACTGTGTTTACATTATCCGCATGTCCATAAAAAGTTGTAAGGTATTGTCCTGTAGTTGGGTTCCACAATTGGATTGTATCATTTGAACTCCCACCGGCAAGTATCTTACCATCCGGGGAGAAAACTATAGAATATATACGCCCATTGGGGGTAAGGTAAATTGGATCTTCATCGGTTAAGGAATCCCACAACAGAATTGAACGTTCGGTAACTTGTAGGTAACTTGAGCTGAACCAGCCGCGGCAGTTGACTCTTAGGTAACTTCTTTGCCCTGTACGTGCGAAAGTTGCGCCATCCCGTGAGAATGCCACAGCATCGACAAAGGGCTGTCCATCTCCTGTTAAGCGGGAACGACGTTCGCCAGTAAGTGTATTCCATAACTGAGTTGAACCGCTATAGAGTGTAGATGTAGTTCTCGAGGCTGTACCACAGTACCCGGGCCTAGTATAGAGATGCGTCTTAGATTCTGTAAATCCATCCCCACTTGCTAAGGTTATCCCATCTGGCGAAAAGGTAACAGCACGTATCGGGTTTCCATATACTTCATATCTTAATGAGAGTGTACTCAAGTGTTGCCCTGTGTTTCCATCCCACAATCGAACAATGTTGTCAGCAGCTCCGCTTGCCAAGGTTGCACCATCTGGCGAAAAAGCAAGAACTACAACATCATTCTCATGATCTTCAAGGATATCAAGATGCCCACCGGTGGCTGCATTCCACAACCGGATTGTGTCATCTGTACTCCCACTTACCAATACCGAACCATCTCTTGAGAACGTAAGGGCAGCAACCGTCTCCCAATGTCCAGTGAGAGCAGCCCTGTGCTCTCTTGCACCAACATCCCAAAGCCGGATTTTGTTATCTGTGCCTCCACTTGCCAAGGTTGTACCATCAGGGGAAAATGCAACAGCAGTGACAGCACCTGTATGTCCTTCGTGCGTGACAACGCCCCAAGCAATTTGCTCCTCAAGAGTAGCGAGACGTTGTCCAGTTGTTACTGACCACAGGCGGATACTATTGTCCGTGCTTCCGCTGGCTAACATTTTGCTATCTGGTGAGAATGTGAGTGCAATAGTGTCTCCGGTATGTCCACTCAGAGGGAGAAATAACAGTCTGCCGGTGGTTGCATCCCATAAACGGACTGTATTGTCTTCACTTGCACTTGCCAGGGCTTTGCCATCCGGCGAAAATACTAAAGTTGTGATATTCTCGGAGTGTTCTGTGAGTTGTGCTATCCTACGCCTCGTGTGTAATTCCCATAAGGAAATCGTACTCTCATTCGCACTCGCAAGCATATTGCCATCCGGCGAGGCTGCCAGCACGGTGAATTCACTCGGATGATTTGTAAGCAGCGCGACTTCTTGGGCGGTAAATACATCATATATCCATAGCCCGACGCTGCTCGATACCCCGAATCGAGTGCCA
This sequence comes from Candidatus Poribacteria bacterium, assembly GCA_028824575.1. GTDB lineage: Bacteria > Poribacteria > WGA-4E > WGA-4E > WGA-3G > WGA-3G. The sequence continues at coordinate 9,560 of JAPPDN010000470.1, forward strand.
TCATCGGAAAAAACGCTACTGCCAGTTCTGTATCCTTTTCCGAGACGTGCTTTTGCACCGTCAGGCAAACTTAATTCCGTGAAAGCGTTTTGTAGGAATAGCATTGCGCTCAGTAATAACATCGTTATCAAAAACACCGTTTTTTTCATAAAATTGATTCTCCTTTGCTATTGTAGGTTTTATAGGATGTTTCTGCGGATCTTGCCTTCTGTGCAGCCAATTATCTGGCGTTGAATTCCGCAAGGACAACAGTTGACCTAATTCCTCCATCCCAATTGTAAATCTCCGCTATTTTGATGGGTCCAACATTTTTAGCAAGCCAGATTACGTAATAGTCATCATCATAGTCATCAACTACACGCACATTGATCCGAAAACAGTTTTGAAAAATTCCGGCAGGTGTGTTGACAGTTTCTTGTGCTATGATTTCTGCCTCACCTTGCCGTCCTTGCCATGTTGTTCCGACTTTAATCGGTGGACTATATATCAACTCTCCTTGAAGGTCGTTTATTGCCTCGTGGAACAGCAGAAGGTCATCAGCAGCCCGAGACACATAGCCTTTACTGTAATCATCTGAAGCAACAAAAGCTGTTTTGCCGTTGGATAGCCTTGTTGTTCCAGTAATAGTGATAGTCACCGGGTTATCTTTAGGGTATTCCGGATCAATGAAAGTCCAAGAATTTCCGACTTTAATTGGAAGATGGTTGTCCTTTATAACCAACTCATCGTCATCACCACCGCAACTCATTATAGAGCTGATTAGCATTGCGAGAATGGCGATCCTGATAACAGAACTGTTGAATTGTTGCATCATATTCGTTTCCTCCTAACGAAAAGTGAAGTATTATCAAAAGATGATACTGCTGATGAACTTCACGGCATATCTCTAAGCGTAAAGTTCAGCAACGATTCTTTTTGGTTTGAAGACTCATTTCCGAATCAACATTTTTATCGTGGCAGTAAATTCCCCTGCTGTGAGCGTATAAAAATAGACACTACTCGCTACAGGTTCACCGAATTCATTCATGCCATCCCAATACGCCGCACGGTTTTTGCTTTGATAGATACCCACAGACTGATGCCCATTTTATAGTAACATCAATAATTAATAGGCACTCTCAAACAGTCTGAATACCTATAACAGGCATTCAGACTGGAAACCCAAA
>JAPPDN010000787.1 GCA_028824575.1 Candidatus Poribacteria bacterium
CGCTGGAGGGCGCGCTGTACGTAATGATCGGCGCGAACATCGGCGCCAACCTCGCTTTCGACCTGGCCCGGTACCTGGGCCGCGATTTCGTTTCCCGCTACATCAAGGGGCCCATTGACCGGATCAATCGTCGACTCCGGAACAAGGGGTTCCTGCACATGCTCCAGCTCCGGCTGATCCCGGTTATCCCCTTCAACATGCTGAACTTCGCAGCCGGACTCTCCGGCCTGCGCAAGCTTCATTTCGCGCTGGCGACTATGATCGGGATCACCCCGGGCACCTTCATCTACGCCTATACCGCGGCGTCGCTGATGCAGGTCTACCTGGCCGGCGCCGAACTCGACGAGGTGACGCGCGCCGCCCTGCGCACCTCGGCCCTGACCAACCTGGGCGTCGCCCTCGTCCTGCTCGTCACCATCTCCATGTCCCCGGCGATCTACCGAAAGCTTCGCGGAAAACCGATTCAGGCGGAGTAGGGTGTCGGACGGTCAGCGTCGTCGGCCAGCCAGCGTCGTCGGCCAGTCTCTGATGGGGCTCGGCCATCGGCGATGGGCTGTCATTGGTGGCGGCCGGACACTGGTGCCGGACGGTCAGGAATCCCCGAACCGGATGGAGAACAGGTCTGCGTCCTTCAGCACGAAACGGAGGCGGACCGGCGTGCCGTTCAGGCGGGACAGGTCGGACAGGCCGCCCGGGCCATTGCCCCCGCGCCACGCGATCGGGGCGTCGAGATCGTCGCCGAACAGCGGTTCCATGTCCCCCGCGGTGAATCCATCCAGGGGACGGCCCTCCGCGTCCTGGATCTCCACGGACACGCTGCCCACGGCCGACGTCGAGTAGTTGATAAACAATGTCGATCCGGTGAAGGTCACCGGCTTCGTGAGGAGCTCCCCGCCGTGGTAACCCGCCCGTACCGAGGCGAAGCCGTGGGGACGGACGGTCACCCGCCGCACGGCGTTGGTGTTCCATCCGTAGTGCTCAGCAACGTACATGGACCATTCGTCCGGCGCGGTCGGAATGATTCCCGCGGCCGGCGTCTGGTTGCGATGGGTCCAGTTTCGCTGGTCCAGGCCCGCCCGCAGCCAGGCGTCCATGAACGTACGGTCCCACTGGACGCCGTCCCGGCTTGACATGAACACCGCGTCGGAGATCCCGCCGCCCGGGTAAACCATGCCCTCCGTATCCTTCGTCCGTTCCGGCACGAACCGCATGGGAAAAGACAGCAGGATGTGTTCCGCCCCGGGGCAGAGCGTAGTGGCGTTGGTGTAGAAATGCTCGAACGGAACGCCTTCGTCGTACACGTGATGCTCGGGCGTGGTCCAGTGGATGAAATCATCCGAGGTGCAGCTCTGTATGGCACGGACCCCGACGCCGTCCTCCCCGGTCTGTTCGAAGTAGCGGCTGAAGATGCGGTAGCAACCCACATAGTCGTCCCACATGGGCACGTTCACCGAATCGAATGCGCCCTCGATCTTGAGGGGACCGTCCACGATGGATTCCCAGACGAGCCCATCGGGAGAAGTAAACCCGAACAGCATGTTCCTGCCCTCTCCGCCGATGGCCTTGAAACGCTGTTCGGGCGGCGCGGACGGATTGCCGTCCAGAAAGACGCAGAAATTGTGCGCCTGGGCGCCACGGATGAGGATATTGTTGTCCGTGGATCCCTCCGCCTCCACCAGGCCCAGGCCGGGCCGCTCGAAATGGATGCCGTCGTCGCTGACCAGCAGGTTCGTCGTCTGCGTCTGCGCCCAACCCTCAGGCAGATCCTCGTGCTTGCCCGTGGGGTGGTAGCCGCGGTAATACACCAGGATCTTTCCGTCCACCTGGACCAGGTTGTAACAGCCCGTGCAGGCGTTCTCCAGGGGTTCGACGACGCGGAAGACGGTCTCTTTGCGGACGGGTTCGTGCAGGTGCAAGCGTGCACCGGAAAGGCTGTCGATCAGGTAGGGATCTACGAAAAGTTCACGTTGCGATCCCAGGGCGATGGGGTTCATGGGGTGTCCTTGTGGGTGGGGGGATTTAGAGATCGAGATTATTCACCTAATCAAAATCTATGTAGATCGGAGATCTTTAGGCGTCGCGCTCGAATTCGGGTTACTCGAGGAATAGCCACGAAGTGTTAATCTTGCAACTGGTAACGCATCATAAACCAGTGTAACACGAATCAACTCTGATAGATGGCTTCCAAGTCAATCTAGAAGACATGACAGGTCAATATGCCTTCCGTATATCAATGGATGAAGACGTCTAGATTGGAATCTGGATTTCTGTTCGAAGAGTGAAACAAATAAACCGGCACCGATAAGTTATATAATTGAATGGCCTGGCTGGCCGAATTGCTTTGAACCCTAGCACGCGATCCAATGGTTGACGATTCCCGTTGACAGGGTGAGTATATTATAAGGTTTGCCCTTTTTCTCACACTGCCGACAGGATCGGTCATGCGTAATCTATTCTGCAGAATGGATGACCTGAGGAACGAAGCAGACGTCGAACAGAACTTTGTTCGACGTCTGCTTGAGTATCTGGAATATCCTGACAAGTCCATTCGTCCCAAAGAATCGTTGGAAACCTTATCCGTTAGCGTTGCGGGCGAATATAGAACCCACAGACCGGATTTTGCCCTGAAAGTTGGAGGGCACATCCGATGGGTACTTGAGGCGAAGGGACCCACTGAACGACTGGATCAACATTACAGTCAACCCAAACGATATTGTAGGGAGATTAACTCGTCGTACTCCGGCACAAATCCGGTCACTCATTTTGTTCTGTGTAATGGACTCGAAACAAGGCTGTACAGGGTCGGGAATGCCGAACCCGTCTTAAGCATGCGGTTCATGCAATTTGCTGATGGCGATCCTGATTTTGAAATCTTAAAGGAAACGTTGGGTTTTACTAACGTATTGGCCCGGACTACACCGGTAGAAATCAACGATACTATCCCATTAAGCAAACCTTCGATTCCAGAGATCAACAAGATATTCACAAACTGTCACGAGTACATATATAGATCCGACCGAATCAGCCAGGCAAGAGGCTTCGAGGAGTTTGTCAAACTGATCGCTCTGAAGTTACGATCCGACAAGGCCATCAGGGATGAATACCCCGGTGTTTCATTTGAGAAGACGTTTGATTATCCTTCCGACAAGGTGACCTTTTCGGTTCGCTGGATCAGGAGCAACGAATCATCGGCGCCCAGTCCCATTGATTCCATTCTCTTTAGGCAGTTCATGGATGAGGTCGAGGTAGAAATCGCGCGTCGAGTTCGGAAGCGTTTTTTTGACGTAGACGAACGGATTCAGTTAAAGCCTGAGACAATCAAGGGAGTTGTACAACGCCTTGAGCGGTTGTTTCTGTTCGGAATCGACGCCGACTTAAACGGCAGATTGTTTGAGGAGTTCCTCAGCGCCACTATGCGGGGAAAAGACCTTGGTCAGTATTTCACACCCCGTACTCTAGTTAAAATGGGAGTGGGATTAGGACAACTTCGAACAAACGATGTGATCCTGGACGGGTGTTGTGGAACGGGAGGGTTTCTGATCGATGCCCTATCTGATATGTGGTCAAAGGTAAACCGCAATACCTCCACCTCTAAACAAGAGAAAGAGAGGCTGAGACGACAGATAGCCGACGAACAGATCTACGGTATAGACTTCGGGAAAGGCCCCAATCTCGCAAAGATCGCACGGCTTAATATGTATCTTCATGGCGATGGGGGAAGCCGTATCTTCAATGTCGACGCGTTGGATATGCAGGTTAGAGACCATGCGACCGATTCCCCGGAAGAACGGACAGAGAACGAAGAATTGCGGAATGCTGGTATGGAGGGGCGATTTGACAAGGTGCTTACGAATCCGCCATTCCGTAAGGACTATGACAGAGGACAAGATGAAGACGCTCGTGTGATGGAGCAATACGAGGTTGCGGCTGCGAAGAACAAAGTCTTGGCGAAGTTGATGTTTTTCGAGATGTACCATCACTATCTGAAACCTGGAGGGCGTTTGGTATCGATAATCGACGACGGATTCCTGAGCGCACCAAGATATCGATGGTTTCGAAATATGTTGCGGTCACTATATCTCATTAGAGCTGTCATCTCATTACCTGGCGATGCGTTTCAACGATCAAAGGCCCGGGTCAAAACATCGTTTATTGTGCTGGAGAAGAAAACTGAACGCCAGGAAGAACAGCCCGCCATATTCATGTTTGGATGCAGATATGTTGGGAACGATGACCCTTCGAGAAGGCGGCGGATGCCAGGGGATGATGCGCTCAGGGCAAATGCCCGGAACGAAGTTGAGACGGTTGTAAGTGAATTTACTGCTTTCCTTGATGGGAACGGAAACGACGATTACAACGTCTCTGCCGGTAAGGCAGAAGATAGGCTGGATGTGAAGCACTGCATGATGGAACGAGGTTCCATGATTGAATCAGACTTGAAGTTGTCTGACGTGGCACAACTTAAAGTGTTCCCGACCGAAGACGTCATTGATTGTTCTCGTCATGAGGAGCGTGTCCGGTTATTGGAAATAGAGTATTCGGGAAGAACAATATCGGGGCGTGAAATCGTCCCCAAGACGGATACGGAATACACGATGCTCAATAGAGTACGGACGGGGGACATCGTAATTTCGAATATCGCCGCCCACTATGGCAGTACAGCCATTGTAACGGACGAATGCGACGGACACGTGATTTCATCTGAATACACGGTAATAACGGCACGAAGCGGATTTGATGTGAGGGTAATTTGGGCTGTTTTGCGTTCTGCGGAAATACGCGCAGAGATGTTACTGTCGGCAACAGGGGCCAATCGGACGAGGATCGAATGGAGTGTAATAAAAGATATACCCTTACCCTATCCTGACGATGCAATTACTCATAATTTTATTGAACACTATGACCGATCTGTACGGGCGATACGAGAAGCAACAGAAGAGCACTATCAGGCTATGACTCTTCTTGATGAATCATTGAATTTGAATAAAAACCGCGCTGAGTATATACTGGATGCATTCAAACCTCCGAAGTGATCAGTTACGCGAACTTCGCCTGTGTGTAACTGTCCCAGGCATTCGAATCCTTGCGGTGACTGTACTGCCTCGATGCCTCGGTGATAAACAGCGGATTACGTCCGACTGTGTAAGGGTGATTTCTTCCAAACCATGCCCGATATAACAGACTACAGAATCCCTCGATCGTGTTCGTATGCACAGGACCGCGGACGTACTCGAAACGGTGAATGATTACCGATTGCGGGTATAGATCCCATACCGTCCGGTACGCTTAGTTCTCATCAGTAACTAGGATCTGCGCTGTAGGGTCTACAGTGTTGCGGATGAAGTATAAAACGCCCTTGACGGTCATATCCCCACAATCTGTGCTAGCACACGCCCGTCTCTTTCAACCGCTCCGATAGCGGGCGTTTTCTTTGACGATCCACCGACCTTCTGGCTGGGCTTCTACGGGGTGTTGTCTCGCTTGTTCTCTTTGCTCGGCCGTCAGCCAATGTAGGTCTCGTCCGCCTCGATGATCCCGGTCAGCATTTTGGCCTGATCCGAGGCCATAACAGCCCTTAAACGTTCCTGCATGAACAGGGCAGTCGGATGCGTCTAATCGAGATCTCGGACCAACTGATGGCTCGACAAGTTTGTTTTTGCGTTGACCATCAGGGCCATGACCGCGAACCACTTCGGCAGGGGAATGTGCGTACCGGACAGGAACGTACCGGAAAGCACATTTAACAAGGACCTGCAATCTTAGCAGTTCCACCGATAGTAATGATACGTATTTTCATTACTTAGGAGTAAAATCGAGGATTTTATGCTTTATGTAGTTTTTGATCTTTATTGATATCACATATAACACCAGAAAAGAGTGTAGAAAATGATTCCAATCATGACAAACACACGTGTTATTTCGTCGGCTTGGGCGGACACCTTGTCAACGTTCGTTCAAAATACGCGTGAAGAGCTCCTACTCATGTCGCCGTGGATTACATCTACTGTGGCAAACCTGATCTCTTACAACTTAGTAGAAGCCGGTCCTGTAAAACTCCAAATACTATCACGACTCGATGAAGTGGACTTCTTAAGAGGTTCGTCACACGTTAGTGCATTCAAGGCTACGTTGTATCCTGCTAGTACGTACTTGGAGATTCGTGCACTGCCGATGTTGCATGGTAAGATGCTGATTTCGGATCGGAATCGCGTATTGATTGGGTCTGCCAATTTGACTGAAGGAGGACTACACAGAAACCACGAAGTTAGTCTTTTGATTGAATCTCCTGAACTTGGAATTGAATGTGCGAAGGTGTTTTTCAAGTATTGGGGTATAGCCACACCTTTACCCACCGATTACATGAATCAAGTGGAATCGACACTTTCCGAGGTGCTTCCAGATAGTGATGAAGGATCCAGTAGGACCACATCAAAGAGAAAACCTTCGTTTTCGGAACCAAAACAACGTTCCACCCGGTTTAAGTACAAAAGGCCCGATGGAGCGGCTGATGCAAGTCAGCACCTATCTCAGCTTTTACGTCCTGACTCAGACAGCGATGTCGCTCCTGAAGAAAGCCAACAAGCTCTGTTCTGGTTGTCAAAAACTCATAGGTTTCTATCGAAGGATGAACGTCGTAGTGAAGCAGTTGTTAAGCGGCTTGAGTTATTGATGTGCCATCCAAACTTTGAAGTTCGAGCAATGGCAGTTGATCGAGCAGGTAGATCCGGGGATGTAGCCTTTCTCAACCGCCTTAGTGCACTTGTTACTAATCCAACTGAAGACGGTCGAATTCGTAGTGCAGCAGCGTTTAGTCTTGGAATAATCGGTTCACCTGAAGCACTACCTACACTAACACCATTGTTATTTGACAACAACATTGACTTACGAAGATGGGCTCGTCGAGGGTGCTTCCTCATGCTCAACTTAGTTGATCAAGATGAGATATCATGGATCCTAAATGAACTAGAGGTCGAAGATCCCGGAGCCTCGTGGTACTTAGCAAATCGTTGCAATATGGATATAGGAACAGTTTCAGAACGACTTACCAAGGCGTTAGTCATTGAGAAACTCGCAACAAAGGAATGGTCGAGTATCGACATCACATCGTTGGTATACATTATGAAGCATCTTTCTGTGGCACTTAAGTCGAATAAGAAAATCCCTCAACTTAGTCTCATCAATAAGATCTCCGCAGATGCGCTAGGAGTCGCACAGGGAGACCTTCGTCACGGACCATTCAGTCCTACACTCCTTCGCAGAATGTCAAAGTCTGGGTTTGTAGATTCGGGGCTTAAAATCCTACTGGGACCAGATTGGCAGTTGGTCCAAATGGAGGATACGCAGTTGGTCGCAAGCATCCTAGATAATCCAAAAATCGGATCTTTGTTTCAATTTTTCGAGTAATAACATTAGTTAATTCAGTAGTTTGGGCATTGTCAGTGACGTAATTAACGCCATTGGATATCAGGACTAGTCCGCCTTCTGCGGTTCCTGATCGCATTCCTGGAGGATCTCACGAGTGAGCCGGCTAACTGCGGTGATGACAGTCTAAATGGGGATTCGGGATAGATTAATCTGGAAGGAGTAGCAAAGAAGGTACACTCGATGCAGTCAAGCTAATCAATTTTGGCAATCGATAACTCAGTTCAATTTACCGTTCCAAGGTAATAGAAGCCTTGTTTGTTTGTGATTCCAGTATTTCCGCCACTGTTTTCCGCAAACACTTCGTTTTCGACGTAGATGCGCATCTCGTCGTCACCTTCGGCAACAATGCAACCGCACTGATTGTTAGTAATGTGAGTTAAGTTCCTATAATTCCACGCATCATATGCGAGATTATCCGAAGGTGCGCAACCGAACAAAGTTAACTTGGGGTTTACGTAGTCCAAGAACTCATACGAACGCCCCGACTTTCGACCATGGTGAGGGGCGATCAATAACGCGACATTTGATACGCTTGCCTCGTAATGCTCCTTGATGTACTCCCACGTGGCGTCATGTGCATCACCAGTTAGAAGTACTTTTCCAATCGCACTCCTGTATAGGACAACGTAGGAAGCATCGTTGAAATCCTCAGTCCTATTACCCGCGTTAATAAGATTCTGGTCTGGCGCAAGGATATGCAGTGCATCACCAATGTTTTGTTCAGTGTCGTCTCTATTCGCGTACTTGAAACAATCGCCTGCTTGTACAGAGATTGATTTCGTGCCCGATTCTTTGTCTGAGATTACTTTAACGTACCGGTCCCAGTCTTCTTCCAAGTAACCGCTATATGTGCTAAAATCTGGTTTGTCCTTCCTTGCACCGGAGTCCCAAAAGTGTAATACCTGAAACTCATCCAATAGTGAGTTGAAACCGTCTAAGTGATCCATATCAGGGTGAGAGAGTATGAAGCGCCAAATCTCATTGACTTTCATGTCAAAAAGGTAGTCTAAGGGATTTGTTGGGTGTTGACACATTCGATAGTTGCCTTTAGCTGGCGAAAAGCTCCTCAAGGCCTTATAACTCGCTGCCGCACTTCTTTCACGTTCGATATTTCCCGCTGAGATATCAAATACAGTAATCCGACCCGAATTGTGCTCCAGGATGGTACAATCACCCTGATTGACGTTCAGAAAATGTACCTTTGGCACTTTCTGTTACCTCCCGGTTTGAGATGAGTTGTTTCTATTTACGCTATGTGATGCAACAGCGAGTACCGTGCGCACAAAACGAATTCCTAGGTTTCTTGCTGTGATCATCATAACTAGGTACTGAATCGCAAGAATAGAAAGGTAATACCATGCGGTGATCCAAGGAATGTCGCTGATTAAGGCTGCAGTCCCTAAGAAGGTCAAGAACAAGAAGGAGAAGGCAGTCAAATCACGTGCAGTAAGCCATGCACGATGGGCCTCAAAGACTCGGACTTCGTTCTCAACATGCTGTAACATTCTATACCAGAGTCTGTTCTGTTCTGCTGGATCGTCAGGAAAGACACCCCACCGTTTAATCAGGTATTCTGGATCGGCACGTGTTTCATGCTTTAGATGTGTGCTAAAAGCACGACTACCCGGAAGAGGATGTGAGAATCGCCAGAATATAACACGGGCCTTAGTATCGGCCGATATGAGTCCGTCTAGAAGAAAGACACAAATTGGTGCGCCTAACGCAGTTATGCCGGTTCTAATTGTAATCGAACTTATTAAAGTCAAAAGTGTAGAAAAGTCAGCATTTAAAACAAACACACCCCAGAATACAGCGATATTTAAAACGGCTACGATACGTAGTTGCTTTTGATAACTTTTCTTAAGGTATTTAGTTTTGGCCATAGTATAGACTTCTACGAGTTTGAAATCATCCTTCAGACTGTGAGTACGACTAAAACCAAATCTTTACATCCTTGATCTGCTTATGAGCGACGTGCTGTAACAATGTTACACATTCAGTATACGATTCCATTAAGATAGTCCGGATTCATATATTAATCGAACCTTCTTCGGTTTCTGTTTGTGCAGAACAAACTTACATTCCTTTGTTAACAAGATACTTATCCGAACATCCCAGTTCGATTTCATAGTGAATTCGACAGGTGTGACCTACCGAATGACTATTTAATCGGTTTGATGATCTAGAAGAGAGTGAATGTTGGTTTAGGAGCAGGTTGTAAACGGACCTGGAGTCCGTCCCCTATGCACACCTACACCACTACCCCTCGCTTAAACCGCTGCCCGTACCGTGCGTTCGGCGCCTCGAGGATCTGCTGCTGCCGTTCCGTCAGTCCCTCGTACTTTTCGGCTTCGTAGTACTCCGCGTACCAGGATACCGAGTTGGGCGAGTACTTGTAGAACAGCGTGCGGCGTTCGTCGCCGTGCCAGGGCATGGTGCCGTGGGTCAGCGCTTCGGTGAAGATCACGGCGGTGCCGGCCTTGCCGGTCACTGCGCGGATGAAGGGCTGGTCGGTCTTGAGGTTGCGCCACTCGTCGGGGAACCGGAAGTTGGCCTTGTGGCTGCCGGGCACGCAGCCGAAGCCGCCGTCGCCGGGGTTCACGTCCTTCAGGTTGTAGGCGACCACGGACAGGCCGCACCGGATCTCCTGGTTGACGCAGGTGTAGGAGTAGAGGGGGTCGAAGGGTATGGCGCCGCCGTGGAGGGTCGTGCCGATGGGGCCGTCGCCCTTTCGGATGATGTCGGCGTAGTCGTGGTCCAGCCGGAACCGCGGTCCGACGATTTGCTCCATGTAGGGAACGATGCGCGGGTTGTCGACCAGGTCGCGGAAGGCGGGTCCCCAGTCGAGCATGGTGAAGCCGAAACGATGGGTCGTGGCGTCAGGCGCCATCGCCCCGTCGATTTTCTCGTCCAGGATGCCGTTCAGTTCGGCGAGTTGTCCGGCGTCGAGGGCGTCAGGGACCGCGATGAAGCCCTGCAGGTCGAAGAGATACTGCTCGTGGGGTGTCATGCGCTTTCCTTTTCCGTATCAGGGTCTCGATCGTCGACCATACCGATTGTTCTAATAAGATCTACTGTCGCGCTCCCGTCAGTCGTCGTCCACCGCATAGTCGTCGCCGTAGTACTTGCTCGTGGTCCGAGTGTGGAACTGGACGGCCGAGATGGGTTCGTACTTGGGCTCGCCCGTGTTGGGCAGCACCTCGAGCATCTCCTCCTCCCAGACGTAGACGGCCAT
>JAPPDN010000158.1 GCA_028824575.1 Candidatus Poribacteria bacterium
CTTCATATTTGACGGACGTGTCACTCGGATAACGCCTTTTCGCTTAATAATTTTACACTGGTTACACATCTTTTTAACAGAAGGTCTGACTTTCATAATATCCCTTTCAGACGAAAACACTTAACGCCGTCTGCCTTTAAGTTTCCGATCTTTTAGGAATCCTTCGTAGTGTCGGACGGTCAAATAGGATTCAATTTGTGACATTGTATCTAATACGACACCGACCACAATCAAAATAGAGGCACCGTCGACCATACTACCGATTTGGAGATAACCTGTGATCATAATCGGAATCACAGCGATAGCGGCGAGAAAGATTGCGCCCGGCAGCGTGATGCGTGTGAGCGTCGTATTGATATAATCAGCGGTCTGTTTTCCGGCACGGATACCGGGAATGAAACCGCCATATTTCTGTAAATCCTCTGCCATTTGTATAGGGTTGATTTGCACGGCTGTGTAAAAATACGTGAAGCCGATGATTAACAACGCATAAAAGGTAAGCCACAAAGGTGTTCCGGTATCAATCAGTGCTTGCGCGCCTGTTACCCATCCCCAGTCTCGTGGAAGAAAACCAAGAGCTGTTGGCGGGAACTGAATAAGTGTAATCGCGAAGATGATAGGAATCATGCCAGCGGCGTTAACTCTCAGCGGCAGATGCGTTGATTGCCCGCCAATCACCCTACGTCCGCGAATCTGTCTCCCGTATTGGACTGGTATTTTACGGACGGAAAGCGTGATGAAGACGGTCCCCATTACGGCTATAACAATGAGTCCGACGAGCAGGACGAGTTGTAGAATTCCGAATTCTGGTCTTGTCACTAAATTGTTTAAAACAGTCGTAACGCCGCCAGGTAAACCCGCAATAATCCCAACCGTAATGATTAGCGAGATACCTTGCCCAATACCGCGCTCGGTGATTTGCTCACCGAGCCACATAACGAAGGAGGTCCCTGCTGTGAGCGTCAAGACTACAAGAAAATGCCACCATAAGTTAGGATCTCTAACGATCTCACCGGCTTGTCCGGTAATGTTCTCTGGGTTCCGCAAAACGATACTGATTGTTATACCTTGAATGATACTGAGTATAACAGTCCCGTATCGTGTGTACTGCGTCATTTTCTTTCTGCCATCGGGTTCTTTGGAGAGTTTTTCCAAAGACGGCACGATGACACCGAGAAGCTGCATAATGATTGAGGCACTAATATAGGGTTGTATACCGAGTGCGAAAATCGTCATTTGACTAAATGCGCCGCCGGAAAACAGATCGATGAACCCAATGACATTGCCCCCACGCTCCATGAGTTGTTGAAAAAACGCCTCGAGTGCTACGTCATCAATACCGGGAAGCGTAATGTGCGCACCAAGGCGGTAAACAATCAAGAGCAACCCTGTAAAAATGATACGTTTCCGCAGTTCAGGGATTTTAAAAGCGTTTTGGAATGCCTTAATCACTTATTTTTTTCCTCCTCGCCTGGACACTTTCAAGCAGCGTTGTCGGGATTAGCGTGCAGTCCGAGTACTTCGGCTGTCCCGCCTTTGGATTCAATTTTTTCGATCGCTGATTTTGAGAAACGGTGCGCTTGGACTGTCAACTGTTTTTCGAGTTCACCATCGCCAAGTATCTTTATCAGTGCGTTCTTTCGTTTAACTAAGCCTGCTTCTCGAAGGGATTTCGGACTGATGACCGCTGCATCGTCAAAAAGGTTGAGCGTTTCAACATTGATAATATCATACTCAAATCGTTTGTGTGCGGTTCGTTGTGGCCCTCGCTTCGGTAAGCGTCGCACGAGTGGCATCTGTCCACCTTCAAACCATGCCGGAATTGAACCACCGGATCGGGACTTTTGTCCCTTGTGGCCGCGTCCACAGGTTTTACCCCAACCTGAAGCGTTCCCTCTGCCTACTCGTTTTCTGGATCGTTTTGAGCCAGGGGCGGGTTTAAGTTCATTCAATTTCATCAGGATTACTCCATTCCTTAACCGTAGATTGTCAGCGCGGCTGAGAACCAAGCCTTTGATATACGCTGACAAAACATTCTGAAGTGCGTCAGTCTTTATTAGGTTTTAGCGTTTCTTGAGTAGCTCTTCAACAGATAGGTCTCGTAGCCGTGCAACTTCGTTGACATCTTTGAGGCTCTTCAGCCCAAGCATTGTAGCTTCAGCAATATTTTTCACGTTTCGAGAGGACAGGCATTTCGTTAGTGCGTCTCGAACCCCTGCGAATTCGAGAATAGCACGCGTTGCGTGCCCTGCAATAATGCCAGTTCCGGGACTTGCGGGTTTCAACAAAACTTTTGCGGATTTGAATTCGCAGGTAATTTCATGCGGGAGCGTGCCGTTGGTGATGGGTACCCGAATTAGGTTTTTACGAGCATCGGCGAAACTTTTGCGGAGCGCGCCAGCCACTTCGCTTGCGCTGCCAAATCCGATGCCGACAATACCATCACGATTGCCAACCACGGTGAGCGAGTTAAAACTCGGCGTGCGTCGGCCTTTACCGACGCGCATCACGCGGTTAATTGTAATCATGCGTTCCTCAAATTCAAAATCATCAGGGTTAATTCTATCTTTCAGCAAAAAAAGTCTCCTATCCGGCACAAATCCTGTTTACCGTATATGTAGTGGTACAGGAGCCGGTATGCGGGCATTTAGAACTTAAGTCCTTCTTCCCTTGCGGCTTCAGCAAGGGCTTTTATGCGACCATGGTAGAGATGCCCGCCCCGATCGAAGACGACTCCCTCAATTTCCCGCTGCTTGGCTTTTTGGGCGATAAGTGCGCCAACACGTTCCGCTGCCGCTATATTTCCACCGTTTGAAAGCGTCTCTTTCAGTTCTGGGGACAAAGTAGAGGCTTCGACGACCGTCACACCAAGTTCATCGTTGATGAGTTGCGCATAGATATGTTTTAAGCTTCTGAAAACAGCGAGCCGAGGTCTGCTACCGGTTCCGGTAATCTTTTGACGGACCCGTTTCCGGCGGCGTAGATGGCTCATCCGTTTCTTTCTTATGAGTGTCAAGGGGTCTCCTTATTACCATAGGCGCGCCGTCTATTTCATAGGAAGTTCAAGTTTCGTCCTATTGCGCGCAAAATATTATAGCATTAGGCGACAGCAGCAGCTTTACCTTCTTTATCTCGGACGCGCTCACCATCGTAGCGGATCCCTTTACAAGGTTTATAAGTATCGGGTTTCCGAATTTGACGAATCGTTGCTGCTACCTGTCCAACGAGTTGTTTATCAATACCGCTGATAATAACAGGTGTGTGTGCTTGCCCATCTATTGTCTCAGAGGCTTCAACACTAAGTGTGATTCCCTCAGGCGGTGTGTAAGTGACGGAGTGTGAATACCCGACATCGAGAACCAAATCGTTCTCACGGTTGACTTCCGCCCGGTAGCCGGTACCCACGACTCGCAGTTTTTTTTCAAAACCCTCTGAAACCCCGGTAACCATGTTGGCGATGAGGCTGCGCGCCAATCCGTGCAAGGCTTTGTGCTGTTTGAGCTCACTGATTCTTTGGACGGTTAGGACGTTTTCCTCAAGCGTCACATCGATTCCGTCTGGAAGTTGCCAATTCAGGCTTCCTTTGGGTCCCTCGACCTGTACATCGCTTTTATTTAAGGCGACTTCTACTTTGTCGGGTAATGGAATCGGTTGTAGTCCAATACGTGACATTTTTTTCTCCCAGTTCGTTGAGAGTCATCGGCAAAATTTTACCAGACGTAACACAAAACTTCGCCGCCGATCTTTTCCCTGCGGCATTGTGGTGTGGTTTTTAACCCATTAGATGTTGATAGAATAGCAACACCGAGTCCACCGTAAACACGTGGTAGGCTATCAGCTTTGGCGTAAATCCGTCTACCGGGTTTGCTGATGCGTCTAAGGTTTGTGATGACCTTCTCTTTTTTAGTGTTTCCGTATTTCAAATAGATTCTTAAAATCCCCTGTTTTCCGTCTTCAAGCAAGCGATAGTTTCGGACGAAACCTTCTTCTGCCAAGATGCGTGCGATTTCCGCTTTGACCTTTGAAGAGGGGATTTCAACGCGTTCATGTCCTGCCATATTGGCATTGCGGATACGTGTTAGCATATCAGCAATCGGATCGGTCATCGACATGAAAGATTCTCCTTATTTCGTTTTCGTTTTTGAAGAGTCGATGTGCCTGTCATACTTTTTTTCAGGACAGACAGGTTTCAATTTTCTACCAGCTCGCCTTTCGTACCCCGGGGATTTTACCGGCACGGGCGTAGAGACGAAAACAGATACGACACAATTCAAACTTGCGCAAATACCCACGCGCCCGTCCACAACTTTTGCAACGGTTGTATTTCCGGGTTTGGAACCGCGGGGTTCGTTTCTGTTTGGCAATCCATGCTTTACTTGCCAAGCTAGATGCTCCTTTTCTTGTTTATCCGTGACGTGTGCTCTCGGTAAGTCCGGATGTTGAAAGTTAGCTGCGTCTGAAGCTGCGAGGTAATTTGTGTAGCGATTTGACGGCGAAACCGTCCGCTACCGAATCCGTCTATTTTCGGAACGGCATTCCGAGCAGCCTTAGTAACTCGCGGCCTTCTTCGTCTGTTGGGGCGGTCGTAACGATCGTTACGTTCAGCCCGCGGATATCGTTAACGTTGTCGTAACTAATTTCTGGGAAGATTAACTGTTCGGTGAGGCCGAGGGAGTAATTACCACGACCGTCGAACGCATCAGGCGATACACCACGAAAGTCCCGAATTTGCGGTAGAACGACGTTTACCAGTCGGTTATAGAACTCATACATCCGCTGCTGTCTGAGTGTAACTTTACATCCGATTGCCATACCTTCTCTGACCTTAAAAGCAGAAACGGATTTTTTTGCATGCGTAATGATTGCGCGTTGTCCGGCAATAAGTGTGAGTTCTTCGACAGCGTCCTCAAGTGCTTTCGGGTTCTGAAGTGCTTCGCCGACCCCGATATTGAGAGTAATCTTGTCCAGTTTCGGAATTTCCATCACATTTCCATAGTTAAAATGGGTCTGTAATGTGGACATGATTTCCGTTTGATAAAATTCTTTGAATGGGCTCATGAGCCTTGTATCCTATAAATCACTTATACAGTGAAGTTTGTCTTGGCAACGCTTCTCGTCTACGGTATTAAGGCTTTATTTTTCCTTAAGCATCAATCTTTTTGAGATTAGAAACGTGAATGGTGCCTTCGCGTTCAACAATACCGCCTTGTCCCATTTGGTTTGGTCGGAGGTGGCGTTTAACGATATGAACGCCTTCAACGATTGCGCGTTGTTTCTTTGGGAACACCTCCAAAACCACACCTTCCTTGCCGCGGTCTTGTCCGCTGAGGACGATGACCGTGTCATTTTTCTTAATATGCAGTTTTTGTCGTGTCACTATTGTCCTCCTAAATAACCTCGGGGGCGAGCGAGATGATTCGGGTGAACCCCTTTTCTCTGAGTTCTCGTGCCACGGGCCCGAAAATTCGGGTGCCGCGTGGGAGTTGGTTACCTTCTCGATCGGGTGGATCGACGAGAACTGCAGCATTCTGGTCAAATTTAATATAGGAGCCGTCTACGCGTCGATATTCTTTAGTCGTGCGTACGACAACTGCGCGAACGACTTCACCGGCTTTAACTTGTGTATTAGGTGTTGCTTCTTTGATGCTTGCTACAATCACGTCGCCTACGCGGGCATAGCGCCGACGCGTGCCGCCTAATACACTAATGCACATTAATTTTCTTGCGCCAGTATTATCAGCACAGGTTAATCGAGAGTATGATTGAACCATTTTTGTATCCTCCTCTACCGTTTTCAAAACGGTGTGTTTTGGAAACGTCAGAGTGTGGATGAAAACCCTTTCTTTTCGAGTGCCAAGTATACACCGTTTGCTGCGTCTTTTACCTCGTATAGAGACAAGCCGTAAAGGTTCCGGTGATAGTACTTCTTAATCGTTTGCGGGCTGTACTGTGCTTACTACTGCTTGGACCCGCCACCGCTTCTGACGACTCAGCGGACGGGTCTCAACAACCTGCACCACGTCACCGACGTTACAACTATTCTGTTCATCATGAGCGAGAATTTTCTTCGTTTTCCGGACAACTTTTTTGTAAAGCGGGTGTTGATAGCGCCGCACAATTGACACTGAGACAGTTTTATTCATACTGTTGCTCGTAACAAGACCTGTCCGAAATTTACGATGCCTTCTTCTTTCCTCGTTCAACTTTATCCTCCAAACCAGCCAAAACCTGTTAACGTATGTACTTTGGAATACACAGTTCTTGCCTTGAAATTGATGAACCGTCCTGTCTCTGTTGTGTTTACTGTGAACGCCCCTGCAAGAGAGTTTTCACACGTGCGATGTCCTTGCGGATCTTACCGATACGTGTTGTGTCTTCTTGTTGTCCTAAGATACTTCTAAATCTCTGGTTAAACAGGCTTTCCTTAAGCGTTTTCAGTTCACTTTCCAACTCTTCGGTTGTTTTTGCTCGTAGTTCATCCGCTTTCATATTTCCGTGCCTCCTTAGGTGTTGTCAAAAGCATGATACTGCGTTGGGGCGCATATTTTTTTCAACGCCGGAGTCGTAGACAAAATTACGCATTCCGTGCAACGAACTTAGTTTTGATTGGCAGTTTGTGGGCGGCTCGTTTCATCGCCCCTTTTGCATCTTCAACCGAAACGCCGCTTAATTCAAAAAGGACTCTGCCGGGTTTGACCACAGCGACCCAGTATTCGGGCGGTCCTTTTTTTCCCTTACCCATGCGGGTTTCAGCAGGTTGTTTACTGAGTGGTTTGTGCGGGAAAATCTTGATCCAAAGTTTTCCACCGCGGCGTACATACCGCGTGATAGCGATACGCGCAGATTCAATCTGGTTGTTTGTAATCCAGCCAGCTTCCATTGCTTGCAAACCATATTCACCGAAGTTGATTTGTGAGCCACGGAGCGGTTTGCCACGGCGTTTCCCGCGATGCACATAGCGGCGCATCACGCGTTTGGGCATTAACACCTTAGATGTCTCCTTAAAATAAATCTATTCGTACAGTTATGAATCGCCCTTTGAACCCTGATTGTCTTGACGCGGTCTGCGTCGATTTCTGCCTCTGTCTTGTCTTCCGGATTGTCGAGATCGTCCGTCTTGAGAGCCGGAACGTCTGTCGCCCCGTCGACGTTCAGAACGTTGCGAACCTGTATCTTCGCGTCGTCCAGGTTGACGGCGCTCAGATGTTTCGCCCTTTAATTTATCTGGAACCCCGATAATTTCGCCCTTGAAGATCCAAGTTTTAACTCCGATTTTACCGTATGTTGTATTTGCCTCAGTAAACCCGTAGTCGACATCAGCTCGGAGGGTGTGAAGGGGCACGCGTCCCTCAATACTGGATTCAGCGCGAGCGATTTCCTTACCGTCTAATCTACCGCTCACCATAATTTTGACGCCTAAAGCCCCAGCTTGCATTGAACTGGAGATACTCCGCCGCATTGCGTGTTTAAAACCGGCGCGACGTTCGATTTGCGTTGCGACAGCTTCTGATACAAGTTGGGCATCCATTTCAGCGACTCTAATTTCCGAGACATTAATCCGGACGGGGCAGCCGACCTCTTTCTCGATTAATGCTTGTAATTTCTCAGCTTCAGCACCGCGGCGCCCAATGACAATACCTGGACGTGCCGTATGGATGTTGATGCTGCAACGGTCGGCGACGCGTTCTACTTCAACGCGCGAAATCCCAGCACGTGCTAATTGCTCCTTGACGAATTTCTGAATCTTAAAATCTTCGTGGAGCCATTTGGCGTAATCCCGTTCGCTATACCACTTTGAATCCCACGTCTCGATGATTCCTAAGCGTAATCCACGCGGGTGAGTTTTTTGTCCCACGCAAACCTCCTATTAGACTGTTCCCGCTTGTAAGTAGAGTCCGGGATGTGCTGTAGTCTTTTGTAAGCGCGCACGCTATGACTCAACATCTTCGGTACTCTCTTCGTCAACGACAACGGTAATATGGCTACTGCGTTTTAGTATCCTATTTGCCATACCGCGTGCCCGCGGGCGTATCCATTTCCGCGTAATCCCTTCATCGACGCGAATTTCTTTGACGTATAAGCCCGCAATATCAATACTTGGGTCTTGATATTGTGCGTTCGCGGCTGCTGACTGAATCAGCTTGTAGATGATAGGGGATGCGGCTTTATGCGTAAAGTTCAGTTGATTTAACGCATCTTCAACATATTGATTACGGACGAGATCAGCCACCAAGCGGGCTTTCCGCGGGGCAACCGATGCGTTCCTAATTTTAGATCTGGCTTCCATCAGTGTCTCCAATAAAAGCAAGTTGCTGGTTCACCGGTATTCTTGCCAAAACAGTGAGCGTATCTTCCCAAAAAAGAGATGAATACACTGCCAATTTGCGATGAAGGTTATCGCAAAAATTATCTTCTTTCACCACCGCCACTGGCGTGAGAACGGAAGGTACGGGTTGGTGAGAATTCACCAAGTTTATGGCCTACCATGTTCTCTGTGATATACACCGGAAAAAACTTTTTCCCGTTGTAAATTGCCAAGGTGTGTCCTACCAATTCAGGGGTAATCGTCGAACGTCGGGACCAAGTGCGAATCACGCGTTTGGTGCCAGAGCGTTCCATGGCGGCTACCTTCTTGGCGAGTTTCGGGTCTATGTAGGGGCCCTTTTTAATAGAACGCGCCATTATGTATCTCCTTTACCTTTTAACAATATTCACTTGCATAGCGAGCAAGGCATCTATGAAAAGGGTTATTTTCGTTTTCCGACGATATAGCGGCTCGATTTTTTCTTCGGATTTCGGGTCTTATACCCTTTGGTTGGAACGCCCCAAGGTGTAACTGGATGCCTACCCCCGGAGCTTTTTCCTTCACCGCCGCCGTGTGGGTGGTCAATCGGGTTCATGGCGACACCTCTGACTTTCGGACGTTTGCCGAGCCATCGTGAACGTCCGGCTTTACCGATGACGATCTTGCTGACGTTGCCAACTTGACCGAGTGTTGCCATCGCTTGAACCGGAATGAGCCGAATCTCGCCGGAAGGCAGTCGGATACGGGCGTATTTTCCCTCTCTGTCAACTAACTGGGCAGTCCCACCGGCACTACGCACAAGTTGCCCACCTTTGCCGGGCTTCATCTCAATATTGTGGATAGAGGAGCCGAGTGGAATTTTTTCCAGCGGCAAAGCGTTTCCGACCCGAATTTCCGCGTCTTCGCCGGAAGTAAGCGTGTCCCCTACTTGGATACCGACAGGGGCAAGAATATAGCGTTTTTCCCCGTCAGCATAGTGGAGCAGGGCAATGTGCGCAGACCGATTCGGATCATATTCAATTGCAGCAACTTTGGCAGGGATGCCAAACTTATCACGTTTGAAGTCGATGACCCGGTATCGGCGTTTGTGTCCACCGCCGCGGCGTCTCACTGTCAAGCGTCCGTTGGAATTCCGACCCGCTTTCTGCTTGCTCCCTTTGACGAGCGATTTTTCCGGTTTGCTCCGCGTAAGCTCTTCAAAGGTGTAGCCTGTCATAAACCGACGACTTGGGGTTATAGGTGAATACGTTTTAGGCACTCTGGATTTCCTTTTTTTAGTAGCCATCAGCAGTCAGGGCGGTTTTTCGTAGCTGATGGCTGATTGCTATTCTTGCTGATTGCTGTTTCTATATAGTTTCAAACGCTTGGATCGTCACACCTTCTCTTAGGGTAAGAATCGCTTTTTTCCAATGCGGTTTCCTACCACGTTGATAGCGCAACATTTTACCTTTCGGCTTACCACGAACGTGCATTGTCCGCACTTTAAGGATGTCCCCTTGGAGGTCAAACAACTCTTCAGCAGCGCGGCGAATCTGAGGTTTCGTGGCATTGCGATCAACAACAAATGCGTACTTATTATCTTCGCGGAGAATTGTGCTTTTCTCTGTAATCAGCGGTTGCAGTATAATCTGATATGCATCCTTCATCAGTCTTGTCCTTCCGCATCTGAACCGGTGTTTACGAACTTGGATTCGAGTTTTTCAGCGGCTTTCTCGGTGATTATCAACGTATCGTGCCACATGACTTGATAAACGTTGAGCGTATTCCATGTGCAGCTGTGAACTTTCGGAATGTTCCTCACGGAGAGGTGGATATTCGGGCTGTGTTCATCAAGAATGAGCAGTACCTTTCCGTCAGCGTTCAGTGCTTTTAAGATGTTAACCATGTCTTTGGTCCGCGGTTGTTGAAGCGTAAAATCTTCAACGAGAATGCACTGTTGGTTCTGAAACCTGTCTTCGAGGTCGTTGTTTATTCGTAGGTGTCGGACTCGTTTCGGGGTGTGTTGCGTGTTACTCGGGGATTTCGGTCCGAACGCGACACCACCGTGGACTCGATGTGGTGCCTTAGCGTCTCCGACACGCGCTCTGCCAGTTCCTTTTTGACGGTAGAGTTTTTTCCCACTGCCTCTCACTTCACTCCGACTCTTCGTTGATGCAGTGCCTTGCCGCTGATTGGCAAGGTAGGCAGTAACGCACTGGTGAATGACATGAGCATTCACCTCAGCATCAGTGAATGCGTCGGCTAATACCTTTTCG
>JAPPDN010000307.1 GCA_028824575.1 Candidatus Poribacteria bacterium
CACTGTCGGTGCGGATGCTATCGCTGGATATAACGGACCCGATCTCACAGCACACGTAACTGTTCTCGCAATTAAAGAAGAAAACGGACTCTTGGCAAACTTCCCGAATCCGTTCAACCCTGAGACATGGATTCCGTATCACTTAGCGGAACCCGCAGAGGTAACCATCACAATCTACGCCATCAACGGGCAGGTCGTTCGACGGTTAGCTCTCGGACATCAAGCTGCAGGGATGTATCAGAACCGTTCCCGTGCAGCGTATTGGGATGGTAGAAACGCCTTTGGTGAACCTGTCGCAAGTGGTGTCTATTTCTATACATTGTCCACGGAGTCCACACGCGACTCCGTTACAGCAGGCGACTTCACCGCTACACGCAAAATGTTGATACAGAAATAGTATCAGTTGTCAGTTGCCTTGCAGTGAGAGTTAACACTTTGTGGCAATTGCTTTATTTCTCACTGCCACAATACCTCTCTTAACTGAAGACTGATAACTGAAAACTGACAACCAATGTAAAAGGAGTTTATGATGAAAACGTTAGCTGTCAAGAAGAATAAAACCGTGTCACTCTTAACGATATTCGCTTTTCTTGTCTTAGCGACAGTTCCCGCTTTGGGAACCACTGAATTTGAGATCGGGACACGATTCGGTATCTCGCACCTTGCCCCTGACACCGATGATTCCTTCTCTACTTCTACAAGTATCACTTTTACGAGCATACCATCAGCAATTGCGCATATAGGATCTTCTCCGCCTGCATTGTACGCCACGTGGTTTCCGAGTAAGCAGTTAGCTATCGGGCCGGAATTCAGTCTTGGGAGAATGTCAATTTCTGAGAAGTATGAGTTTTTGGGAGAGTCGGAAACCGTGAGCGAAAGCATAACGACCCTCTATCTGGGCGGTCAAGCTGCGTACTTTCTACAGAGCCATGCAGTGTCTAATCCTTACGTCCTGGGACGGGGTTCTGCAACTATACTTAGGAGTAGAGGCGAAGATGAGACCATAACAAGTATCGGGATCGGGTTAGGTTATCAGTGGCGTATAAGAGCTGCTTTTGTCCTTAGGGCAGAGGCACAGTATCAACGCGTGTTAGTTTCAGATGAAAACGCTAATGAATTTTCATTGACTATCGGGATTGGCACTCGGTTCGGCAACAGCAAAAGCCAGAATCCGTAAGGTAACACGCGGTATATATTTTTAATTGTTTATACTTGCGACCGCAAGTATAATATTGTGTTCAATATGCATATTAACATAAACAAATATCACACTATTAGTCTTTCAACTTTGAACTTGAGGAGCGGTTCGTAGTAGTGCGATTTACCGCACTGCTTCGCAGTGAGAACAACGGGCAATAATGCACTTCGCATTTGGGTGAGTACACCGCAGAATTGCCCTACTACGAACAGGTCACCTATAAACTCAACATTGAAGAACTACTATTTCTTTTCTATTACTTTGTCTATAAGGTGGACAATCCACTTGCATGGCGTGAAGCAACAAATGTCCCCCGCAAAGACAAGCGGGCAACCAATCGAAAAGAACGAAAAGGAGTTATCATGAAAACGCTAACTGTGAACCAAAAAATCGCGGCATCAATCGTCGCAGCAATGTTATTAATATACGGTATACAAGGCACAGTCAACGTGCAGGCACAAGGCAACGCCCCTGAATTGACCCCCGTCAGTGACCGTACGCAGCAGGTCCAAGATAGGATTGTCGCACTGGTGCCAGGTGTAGATGCCGCTAACGATGTAACCGCTGCACATCTCGCTTTAATTACCAACCTTAACCTAAGCGATCAGAGCATCACCGCACTGAAAGCTGGCGATTTTGATGGATTGTCGGCGTTGCGTTCGCTCTCCTTAGCGAAAAACACGCTGAGCAGTCTGCCTGCTGACATCTTCTCAGGCTTGTCTGCCATGAGTAGCCTTGACTTAGGAAGCAACGAACTCAGCAGCCTGCCGGAGGGTGTCTTTTCCGAGTTGTCAGCCGTGAGTAGACTCAATTTGTCTTACAACAGTTTGGACAATTTATCGGCAAATACATTCTCCGAAATGTCTGCGTTGACAGGTCTTGATTTAGGCAACAACGAACTCAGCAGCCTGCCAGCAGATATCTTTTCTGGACTCTCTGCGCTGAATTGGCTCAGTCTATCTTCCAATCAGCTCAGCAGTCTACCCGATGACCTCTTTTCTGGACTCTCTTCGTTAAATTCGCTCTACCTCGGTGACAACACCGTCGGTTTATCCATCGCTGTATCACTGGAGAAGGTTGGCGGAAACCAGTTCAAAGCAACAGCACCTACCGGCGCGTCCTTTAATATCGAGCTGCCGATTATCGTCACGAATGGCAGTATTGATGATGGGGTAACCACCATCACAATTCCTGCTGGCAGCGTCCAAAGCGAACTCCTCACCGTGATCCCCACCCCCGGCACATCGGATGCTGTTACCGTGGATATTGGCACGCTCCCCGAGCTGCCGATAAGCCATTTCGGTTATAGTCTGAGCAAACCGAGCAGCGGTGATAATATCCTCAGTTTCGCGCTCGGTATCCCTAAGCCTACCGGCGATCCGAAGGTGAACCACGCACCGATTTTCACAGAGGGGAGCAGCACAACGCGATCCGTAGCGGAGAACACATCTGCTGGCGAAAACATCGGCAGCCCTGTTACTGCTACGGACCTTGATGAGGATGTCTTAACCTATACCCTCAGTGGCGCAGATGCGGCATCCTTTGGTATTGTTGGTACTTCAGGACAATTACAGACACGTGACCCGCTCGACTATGAAAAAAAGAATACCTACGCCGTGATCGTCACCGTCTCCGATGGCAGCGCCACCGATGCCATCAGTGTCACGATTGATGTCACGGACGTAGCGGAAAACAATGACCCCGTCTTTGTAGAGGGCAGTGCTACGGAGCGATCCATAGCCGAAAATACACCCGCTGGCAGAAACATTGGCAGCCCCGTCACCGCTACGGACCTTGATGAGGAAGATGTCTTGACCTACAGTCTCAGTGGCGCAGACGCAGCGTCCTTTGGGATTGTCAGCACCACAGGGCAGTTGCGAACACGCGCACCCCTCGACTATGAAAAAAAGAACACCTATTCAGTGGCAGTCTACGTCTCTGATGGAAATGGCGGAACTGACTCCATCGGGGTCGCTATCAACGTCACGGACGTAGCGGAAAACAACGCACCCGTCTTCGTTGAAGGCACTGCTACCGAACGATCCGTAGCCGAGAATACACCCGCTGGCAGAAACATCGGTGCCCCTGTCTCTGCTACGGACCTTGATGAGGAAGATGTCTTAACCTACAGTCTCAGTGGCGCAGACGCAGCGTCCTTTGGCATCGTTAGCACCACTGGACAGTTAAGAACACGCGCACCCCTCGACTACGAAAAGAAGAATACCTATTCAGTAGCAGTCCACGTCTCTGATGGAAATGGCGGAACTGACACAATCGGGGTCGCTATCAATGTCACGGATGTAGAAGAAAACAACGCACCCGTCTTCGTAGAGGGAAGTGCTACGGAACGCTCAATTCCTGAGAACACACCCGCTGGCAGAAACATTGGTGCCCCTGTCTCCGCTACAGACCTTGATGAAGATGTCTTAACTTACAGCCTCAGTGGTGTAGACGCGGCAGCCTTTGGCATCGTCAGCGCGACTGGACAGTTGCGAACGCGCGCACCCCTCGACTATGAGCAAAAGAACACCTACTCGGTGGCGGTCCTTGTCTCTGATGGCAATGGAGGGACAGCCTCTATCGGCGTTGCTATTAACGTCACGGACGTAAACGAAACTCCAACAGCACACGCACCGGAGTTCATAGAGGGCACTGCTACGGAACGCGCAATAGCAGAGAATACACCGGCAGGCAGAAACATCGGTGCCCCCGTCACCGCTACAGATGAAGATGAGGATGTCTTAACCTACACGCTGAGTGGTGTAGACGCAGCGTCCTTTGGCATCGTCAGCACGACCGGACAATTACGAACGCGCGCACCGCTTGATTATGAGCAGAAGAACACCTATTCCGTAGCTGTTATCGTCTCCGATGGCGCGCTTACAGACACCATCGGCGTTGCTATCAACGTCACGGACGTAGCGGAGAACCGCGCACCAGTCTTCGCGAGCGGTAGCATGGAGCGATCTATACCCGAAAACACACCCGCTGGCAGAAACATCGGCAGCCCTATCACCGCTACCGATGCGGATGGTGACACCCTGACATACACGCTTGATGGCACAGATGCGTCGTCGTTCGGCATCGTCAGCACGACTGGACAGTTGAAAACCAGTGCACCCCTTGACTATGAAAAAAAGAACGCTTATGCCGTCACCGTCATCGCCTTTGATGGCACCCTCACAGATACCATCAGTGTCGCTATCAAGGTTACCGACATTGACGAAAATAGGGCACCGGTTTTTGCAGGCGGCGGCAGCACGACGCGATCCATCCCTGAGAACACACCCGCCGGTCAAAACGTCGGCAGTCCTGTCTCTGCGACGGATGAAGATGACGATACGTTGACCTACACGCTCAGCGGCACAGATGCTGCAGCCTTTAGCATCGTCAGCACCACCGGACAGTTGAAAACCAAAGCACCGCTCGACTTTGAAACGAAGAACGCCTACACGGTGACCGTCACTGTCTCCGATGGCGGTCGTACCAATACCATCACTGTCGCTATCACTATTATTGACGTAGACGAAGCTCCGCCGACTACAGACGGATCGCCTCGTCCCGGTCAGATAGAGAGTGTCGTCAGCATTAGCGAAATTATGTATGGCTCGGAAAGAAGTTTCACACCCGTCCAATGGATTGAATTAAACAATGCTGGGCCGGACATTATCAATCTGGCGGGATGGAAAATGGTAATTCGGAATGTAAAGTCACCAGAATTGACCGGACCGGTAAATGCAACGTTCACCTTTAAGGACGATTTCTGGGACGACGCGCCAAGAATTTGGCCGAATGAGGTCGTGCTGGTAGTCGGTTCCAGTGATTCAAACTCAAAGAACCTCGCGAAAGATCAGATTTATGAACTTGACTGGAGAACACCTTTACCCATCGGTTTCTGGACGACCTGGCTGAGTGTAGAAGGTTTCTATATACAACTCATCGATGATGAAGGAAACTTGGTCGACGAGGCTGGAAACTTTGCTGATGATGTCCAGCAATGGAGGTTGCCTTATGATCAAAATAGAGGTAGGACAAGGGCAGGCCATCGAACCTCGTTGATCCGTCGCTATGTTAATAGTGCACCTCTTGATGGCACCCAAGCAGCCTCCTGGATTACCGCTGTAGACGCGAATTTAACAGAGGATCAACTCACCTATTATGGGACAAAAAGCGATATCAGCACCCCCGGTATCGGGATCGTCATCAACGAAATTTCCACACACTTCATCGAATATGATGTTAATCAGGACGGGGTCGTGAACGTCTCTGATCTCGTGTTCGTCGCAGGACGGCTTGGACAATCCGGTCCCAACGCCGCAGATGTTAACGGCGATGGCGTTGTCAACGTTCAAGACTTGATACTCGTCGCGGGCGCGCTCGGTGACACACAAGCCGCTCCCTCACTGCATCCCGCATCACTTGAAATATTTACCGCCGCTGATGTTCGAGGGTGGTTGACCCAAGCACAAGGCTTAGCACTCACGGATCCAAAACTGCAAAGCGGCATCCGCTTCTTAGAGCAACTCCTTGCTGTGTTGGTACCGAAAGAGACTGAACTGCTGCCGAACTATCCGAACCCGTTCAACCCGGAAACATGGATTCCGTATCGGTTGGCAGAAGACGCTTTCGTCACGGTGACCATCTACGATCAGGGTGGACGTGTCGTCCGTAGACTCAACGTCGGACACCAGACCGCCGCAATCTACGAGCGTCGGTCAAAAGCAATCTACTGGGACGGCAGGAACGAAGTCGGCGACAAAGTAGCCAGCGGAATTTACTTCTACACCCTCACCGCAGGCGATTTTTCCGCCACACGAAAGATGCTTATCCTCAAGTAACACCAGAAGAGGAACCGGGTCTTTTGAAAAACTCGGTTCCTCTTGAATTTGATTGCCAAACTTCATAAAGGTGATTCATTATTCAGGGTGGTTTTGTAGCATAACCTTTCAGGTCGTGCCGGACCCCACGCCAGCAAAGCGATAAAGCACCGTAGGTTGGGTTGAACGGATACCACCAAAACCGGAAAGCCATAGAAAAATGAAACATCTAAGTACACGCTACATCAAACAGAGACCGAGTGAAACCCAACGCTTTTTCGGTGTCCGAGACGCTGGCGGTATTAAGTTGGGTTTCACTATGTTCTTGAGTGTATCCGCTGCATTGTTCAATTAGGGCAAGTTGGAATACTTACATCAACCTGCGCGGTTCCGTTCAACCCAACCTACGGAAACCCCATTGTCCTAAATTGACACCTATGGATATGTTGCAACCTACACTGACAAAAGGATTAGGATTGTTATGAAATTCGCAAAAGTCCTACTGATAGCCTCCTTTTCGATATGCATGCTGATTGGACTGACCCCGCGCGCCATGAGCCGAAACGCAATACCGGGACAAGGATCAGGAACATCTAAAGATCCATCAGCAAACACAACGATCCGAGACAAAGCATTGGACGGGTTGATCATTTTATACGGAACCAGCGAAAACGCCAATACAAGCATCCCTCCACCCCCAATGCATCAGCTAAATCGAAACGGGAACTTTCTTGTGACAGGAGAATCACAATTCATTGTAACATACGAGGGTTTTACGGACGAAGCGAGGGAAGCATTCCAATACGCGGTCGATATTTGGAATTCGCTCATCCGGTCACCCGTGCCAATCCGGATTGACGCCTCTTTCACCGACTTCGGTGGATTTGAGGATGGAGCTATTATTTTAGGCGGTGCGCGCCCGGCAGGCTGGAAATCGCCCGGATCCTTGGATTTGTGGTTCCCAGAGGCACTCGCCGATAAGAGAGCCGGTAGAGACCTCGCAGATAACGAGCCCGATATCATAACGAGATTCAATAGCCACGAAGAAGCAAATTGGTACTTCGGCACAGATGGAAATACACCCGTAGGAAAAACGGACTTTGTGAGTACCGTGCTGCATGAAATCGCTCACGGCCTCGGTTTCTTTAGTTTTGCAAGGGTAGAAGAAGGATCCATTAGGACATTTTCTTCCTCTATTGGCCGGGGTAAACTTCGGGGCAGCACCCCCAAATTACCTTATATTTATGATTTCTTTGTTGAAAACGGAGCTGGGACAACTCTTCTATCTTTCCCTGACCCCTCCTTCGCGCTTGAAAATCAAATCACCAGTAACGACCTCTTCTGGAACGGAAAAAAAGGGACCGAAGCAAACGGCGGTATCCTCCCCCACCTCTATGCCCCCAGTTCATGGGAGGAAGGTTCAAGTTACACCCACTTGGATGAGATAACCTTTCCGGCTGGCACCCCGAACTCCTTAATGACCCCACATCACGACTACCAAGAAGCAATTCATAACCCTGGCCCCATTACACTCGGTATGCTTGAGGACATGGGATGGATAATTAACAAAGCACCGATGTTCACCGACGGCTCCAGCACCACACGCACAATGGTAAACAAAAGTATCAGGAATCCAGTGGCGGCGGCAGATGCGGACAATGACGCGCTCACCTATCAACTCAGTGGCACAGATGCAGCGGCTTTTGATATTGATAGCGCAACCGGACAACTGAAAACAAAGGCAGCACACACCTACAACAAAGTATCTTATACAGTAACCGTCACTGTCTCCGACGGGACTTTGATAGATGAAATCGCTGTCACCATCCATGTGAGTGGTACAACGACTGAAACACCTACGAATAGCAGCCCGAGCTTCGTGGATGGCAGTCACACCAACCGTACAGTGGCAGAAAATACAGCAAAAGGTGTAAACATCGGTAACCCCATCACAGCAACAGATGCGGATAATGACGCGCTCACTTACACCCTCAGTGGACCCGACGCGGCATCCTTTGAAATTGATAACACCACCGGGCAACTGAAAACCAAAGCCAATCTCGACTATGAAACCAAGAACGCCTACACCGTAACGGTTACCGTCTCCGATGGCAGCCTCACTATCACCATCACCGTCATTATCATTATTATTGATCTCGACGATCAAGAAAGCCCAACGCTAACGCTAACTTCACAACCGCTCACGGAAACAACGCTCAACGGAAGCATTGTGACACTGAGTGTGAATAATCGAGTCTATGAAAACTGGCTCAGCGACCCTGTAACAGTCTCTGGTATCCCGGGTGTAACCGTTAGACCGTTTGATGTAACCCGTCTGAACGATACGGAACTGTCAGTCCAACTGACATTCTACGGCACAGACCTCGACACCGACGCAACCCTCACCTTCACAGTGAAAGCGGATGCTATCGCGAACTACGATGGTCCCGATCTCACGGCGACAGCACAGGTCACCGCGGCTGTAGAATCGATAGTCGCTTCAACAAAAGCACCTCTAACAGAAGCTGTACTGAATGGAAGTGTGGTCACACTGACGTTACAAGGGGGTGTCTACGAATCCCAGTACACTGTCGGAAACAGTGTGACGGTATCAGGGATTACCGGGGTCACTGTTAACAGATTTAACGTGGAACGCCTCAGTGATACACAAGTGAACGTTGAACTGATATTTGATGGTACCGACTTTGATACCGATGCGACACTCACTATCACGGTCGGAACCGATGCCGTAACGGGATACAACGGCACGGCACTTACCGCACAATTACCCGTCAGCGCGGTAGTGGAAGCACTCCCAATAATAACGGCTTATACACCACAATTCTTGACAGAGGCAACCCTCAATGAGAGTATCGTCACACTCACACTCTCAAGCGGCGTGTATACACAATCGAGTGCCGACCTCAGTAGCGCAGTGCAAGTATCCGGGATTGCGGGTGTAACGTTTCTCCAGTCTGATGTGGTGCGCGTCAGTGCGACGAAAGTAACCCTTAAACTGATATTCGATGGTCCGGACTTTGATACCGACGCAACCCTCACTTTCACAGTCGGCGCGGATGCTATCACCGAATACGACGGGCCCGTACTCATCACGAGCATACCCATCACCGCCGTGGTTGAAGAAAATCCTACAATCGCTGTTTTTGCGACACAACCTTTGACGGAGGCAACCCTCAATGGCAACATTATCCGATTAACGCTCAACAACGGTACTTACGCCCGCGTTAACTTTGATACTGCTGTAAAAGTATCGGGGATTGCTGGCGTAACGATTGGAATATTCGGGGTGGAACGCGTGAGTGACACAGACATTATATTTCAACTCGAATTCAATGGTAACCTTGATACCAACGTCACACTCACCTTCACTGTCGAAGCGGATGCCATTACTGAATACGAGGGGCCCGCACTCATTGCACAACTTCCTGTCAACGGCGGTAAAGAATCGGTTGTCGCTTCAACAGTCGCACCCTTGACAGAAACAACGTTGAACGGAAAGGTCGTTACGCTCACACTTAACGGTGCCACTTACGAGCGATCTACGTATGATCTCAGGGATGCCGTGTCGATTTCTGGTATTGAGGGTGTCACTTTTCACTGGTTTGATTTAGACCGCGTCAGTGATACAGCCTTGACCGTTGAGTTGACATTCAAAGGCAACATTGACACCGATGCGACGCTCACTTTTACAGTGGGCGCGGACGCTATTGCCGATTACAACGGGACCCCATTGATTGCGCAAGTGACTGTTACCGGAGGTAAGGAATCAGTGACGGCATCAAGTGAGGCCCCCTTGACGGAAACAACACTTGATGACAGCATCGTCACGCTCACACTCACCGGACGTAACTACGCCCGGTCTTCTTATGACATCGAGCAGGCAGTGACGATAGCCGGGATTGAAGGTGTGACGGTATACGATGTAGACCGCATCAGCAATACAAAGATTACCGTCGAACTGAGATTCAACGGCGACTTTGATACTGACACTACGCTCACCTTTATCGTCGGCACCAATGCCCTATTGAGATATAGCGGTCCCGCACTCACCGCACAACTCCCTGTTACCGGTGGACACGAATCAATCGCCGCTGCAACGGATGCTCCATTGACAGAAACAACACTCGATGACAGCATCATCACACTCACACTCACCGGACGGAATTATGCACGGTCTTCTTATGACATCGAGCAGGCAGTGACGATAGATGGGATTCAGGGCGCGACCATATACGATGTAGACCGCATCAACAACACAACGATTACCGTCGAACTCACATTCAACGGCGATTTTGACACCGAGGCAATCCTCACCTTGACCATAGGCCCCAACGCTATCGCTAACTATAACGGTCCGGCATTCACAGCACAAGTTGCTGTGAGCGGCGGACACGAATCAATCGCCGCTTCAACAGAAGCACCCTTGACGGAAGCAACACTTGATGACAGTGTTGTTACACTCACTCTCACCGGACGGAATTATGCACGGTCTTCTTATGACATCGAGCAGGCAGTGACGA